>DAINCF010000025.1:0-25798 GCA_036732565.1 Vicinamibacterales bacterium | reverse complement strand
GCCGTGCGGTCGATGCCGCGCAAGCCGACGCGAACGTCGTGCGCCTCCGACTTCAACGCCTCGAGCAACTGCTCAAGGACGGCGCCGCCAGTGTGCGAAGCGTCGAGGAGGCACGCGGGCAGCTTCAGGTCGCCGAGGCTGCGTCGAACGCCGCGCGTGAGCGGCTAGCCGCAGTACGCGAGGGCCCCATCGGACCCCAGGGCGAAATCACGATCACCGCGCCGCTCGATGGCATCGTCCAATCGATCTCCGCGGCATCCGGTCAAACGCTTGCTGCGTCGGCGCCATTGATCCAAATCGCGCAAATCAACACGCTCTGGGTGCGGGTGCCGGTATTCGCCGGCGACGTAGACGAGATCGACGCAGCACAACCGGCGTCGGTGACTCGACTGGGTGGGGGTGATCCACCGCGCTCGGCGACGCGAGTCACGGCTCCGCTCAAGGCCGACCCTATGGCAGCATCCGTGGACCTCTACTACGAGCTCCCGGGGGCCGCAGCGATCCTGCGTCCTGGTGAGCGTGTCATGGTCGAACTTCCGCTCAAGAGCACACAGCGCGGCCTCGTGGTTCCCGAGGCTGCTGTTCTCTACGACATTCACGGCGATGCGTGGGTGTACCAGGACATGGGCGGCAACGCGTACGCGCGAAAGCGCGTCCAGATCGCTCGACACACCGGCGGCCGGGCGGTGATCGCCCGCGGTCTCGCCGAGGGAGTCAAGGTCGTGACCGCTGGGGCCGCCGAGCTGTTCGGCACTGAGTTCGGGGCGGGGCACTGATGCGCTGGCTGGTTGCTGTCTCCCTACGCAATCGCATCGTCGTCGTTGCGCTGGCGGTGTTGCTCGTCGTCGTAGCGATGCGAACGCTGCGTACCACACCGTTGGACGTGTTCCCAGAGTTCGCGCCGCCACTCGTCGAAGTCCAAACGGAAGCACCTGGCCTGTCGACGAATGACGTCGAGGCCCTGGTGACCGTGCCACTCGAGGCGGCGCTCAACGGCGTACCCGGTCTCAAGACGATTCGCTCGAAGTCTGTCCTGGGATTGTCGTCAGTCGTACTGATCCTCGATCCCGCAACGGACGTGATGACGTCCCGCCAGATGGTCCAGGAGCGCCTGTCGCGAGCGGCGGCCACTCTTCCCGCTGTCGCTCGACCGCCCGTAATGCTGTCGCCGCTGTCCTCGCTCAGCCGCGTCATGAAGATCGGGCTGACGTCGACGACGCTGTCTCAGGTCGACATGAGTACGCTGGCCCGGTGGACGATCCGGCCGCGACTCATGGCCATTCCGGGAGTCGCGAACGTCGCCCTCTGGGGCCAACGCGACCGCCAGATCCAGGTGCTCGTCGATCCCAGTCGGCTCCAGGCACACGGCGTGACGGTTGACGAGGTCGCGAGGGCCACAGGAGAGGCAGTCTCATTGCAGGCCGGCGGCTTCCTCGACACTCCCAATCAGCGGTTGGCCATCACCCACGCCGCTACCGTGCAGCGCGCGAGTGATCTGGAAGCAATCGTCGTCGCGTCACGAAATGGAGCGGTATTGCGGGTTGGCGACGTCGCCACGGTCGTTGAAGGGTTCCCGCAACCGATCGGTGATGCCGTCATCAACAATGGGCCTGGCCTGCTCCTGATCGTCGAAAAACAGCTCGGCGCGAATACGCTGCAGGTCACGCGAGACGTCGAGTCAGCCTTGGAAGACCTGAAGCCTGCGCTGGCGGGCGTGACGGTCGATCCAGCAATCTTCAGGCCCGCGACATTCATCGAAATGTCGCTTCAGAATCTTTCGCGCGCGCTGCTGATCGGCTGTGTACTGGTCATCCTCGTCCTGCTCGTCTTCCTGGCGGACTGGCGGACGGCGCTCGTCAGCAGCACCGCAATTCCCCTGTCGCTGCTGGCGGCGGGTCTCTTGCTCCACTACCGCGGCGGCACCCTCGACACCATGGTCCTCGCGGGTCTCGTGATCGCGCTCGGTGAGGTGGTGGACGATGCGATCATCGATGTCGAGAACATCGTGCGACGCTTGCGCCTCAATCGGAACAGTCCGAATCCGATGTCTCCGATTCGCGTCGTCCTCGACGCCTCGATGGAAGTGCGCAGTGCGGTTCTCTACGGCAGCATGATTGTCGTGGTGGTCTTCGTGCCGGTCTTCATGCTCGATGGACTGGCTGGCGCATTCTTTCGCCCGCTCGCGCTCTCGTACGTGCTCGCCATCCTCGCGTCGTTAGCCGTTGCGTTGACGGTTACACCCGCGTTGGCGCTGCTGCTGTTGCCGACGCATCTGGACAAGCAGGAGTCGCGCCTCGTGGTCGGCCTCAGAGCACGATACCGGCGTGCGCTGCCCGCGTTCGTGGACCGCCCCAAGACCGCGCTCGCGTCTCTCGCGTTGATGCTCGGGCTCACGGGGGCGACGGTGCCATTTCTAGGCGAGGAGTTCCTCCCCCACTTTCGCGAGTACGACTTCCTGATGCACTGGGTCGAAAAACCGGGCACGTCGATCGATGCGATGCGCCGGATCACCGAGCGAGCAAGCCACGAACTCATGGCCGTGCCTGGCGTTCGGAACTTCGGTGCCCATATCGGACGGGCGGAGGTGGCCGACGAAGTGGTCGGACCCAACTTCACCGAGTTGTGGATCAGCCTGGATCCCTCGGTTGACTACGAGGCGACGGTCGCGAAGGTCCAGTCCATCGTCGATGGGTACCCTGGCCTCTATCGGGATCTGCTGACCTACTTGCGCGAGCGGATCAAGGAGGTGTTGACCGGCGCAAGTGCAACACTGGTCATCCGGGTCTATGGACCGGAGCTCGACCAGCTTCGGGCGCAGGCGCAGGCCGTGCGTGGCGCGATTGAGAAGGTGGAGGGCGTGGCCGATCTGACCGTCCAAGCACAAGTCGTCGTGCCGAAAATCGAAGTTCGATTCGACCCCGACCGAGCCGCGGCATTCGGGCTGACGCCGGGCCAGGTCCGGAGCGCTGCGGCCACTTTGCTCCAAGGCAGCAAAGTCGGCGAGTTCTACGAAGACCAGCGCCTGTTCGACGTTGTGATCTGGGGCACTCCGGACGTCCGTCGCAATCTCGACGCCGTACGCGCCCTTCAGATGCCCGTTGCAAACGGCGGGCTCGTCCCGCTGAGCAGCGTCGCTCGTATCGAGGTGACGCCGACACCCAACGAGATTACGCGAGAGAACGGTTCGCGCCGCATTGACGTGACCTCAAACGTTCGCGGTCGGGATCTTGGCGCCGTCGCCCGCGACATCCAAGCGCAGATCGCCAGCCTCAACTTTCCAACTGGCTACTACGCCGAAGTGCTGGGCGAGTACGCCGAGCGGCAAGCCTCGTCGACGCGCCTCAACCTGCTCGGCGTCGCCGCTGTGGCAGCTATCTTCCTCATTCTGATGGCTGACTTCGGCTCAGCTCGAGTCGCCACGCTCGTGTTTCTGACGCTGCCCTTCGCGCTCGTCGGCGCGGTTGTGGCGACGTTCCTGACTGGAGGCGTCCTCTCGCTGGGCTCTCTGGTCGGCCTGGTGACCGTCATCGGCATTTCGGCGCGCAACGGGATCATGCTGGTCAGCCACTATCGTCACTTGGAGCAATCCGAGGGTGTCCCGTTCGGGCGTGAACTGATCGTGCGCGGCTCGGAAGAACGGCTGGCTCCGATCCTCATGACGGCGTTGGCCACCGGGCTCGCGCTCGTGCCCATCGTCATGGGGGGCAGCCGCGCTGGCTACGAGATCGAGCATCCGCTCGCGGTCGTCATCCTCGGCGGGCTCACAACGTCCACGGTCCTCAACCTCTTCATCGTGCCAGCGCTGTATTTGAAGTACGGCCGCTCCGCCGTCGCGGCGACGGAGGATCAGATCTGACGTCAACGCCGGTCGATGATGGCCATCGCCAGGCCTCAGTGAGAAGCGGCGTCTGGCACTACATTGGCGACAGTCTCATCCGGACGCGTTCGCGGCACCTCGGCAGCCTGATCCACCGGCAGGGTCACGGCGAACGTTGTTCGACCGGGCTCACTATGCTCCAGAGCGAGCGTCCCACCGTGCGCCTCAGCGATCCAGCGAGCGATCGGCAGGCCGAGGCCGGCGCCATCCGAGTCTCCAAGTCGAACGAATCGCTCGAACACTCGGCTCTGATGGTCCAGAGGAATGCCATCGCCGTCGTTCGTGATCCGAAGTGTCACGCGGTCGCGCGATCGTTCCAGTCTCCCCGTGACGTGACCGCCAGGCTCGGCGTGTCGGATGGCGTTGTCGAGGAGGTTTCCCACCATCTGTCGCAGCAGCGCATCATCACCGGTGAGGCCAACCTCCTCGTCTCCACCGGTCACCACTGTCACCCCCCGCTGCTCCGCCAGGACACGCAATGCTCGGGCCGACTCAACAAGCAAGTCGTCCAGATTCAGGAACTCGGGTCGAAGAGGGATGCCATGCGCCTCCGCTCGGGACAAAAGAAACATGGCATCGACCACGCGAGACAGGCGAGTGGACTGCTCGCCAATGATCGTGAGCGATTCACGGTACTCCTCGCTCGTTCGCGTGCTCTGCGACAAGGTAACCTGAGTCGCGGTTCGAACGACCGACACCGGGGTTCTCAACTCGTGCGACGCGTCGGCCATGAACTGCCGTTGGAAATTCAAGGCGGCGGCGAGACGGGCCAGGAGTTCGTTGAACGACGTCGCCAAGTCGCCCAGTTCATCATTGACCGGTGGCGCGGTGAGGCGCCCGGTCGGATTGCGCTCGTTGATCTCCCGCGCTTGCATGGCCATGCGGGTCAACGGCCTCAGCGTCTGCCGCCCGATGCACCAGCCGCCAATCGCCGCAATGGCAAGTCCAACCACGATCCCGAGAGCGGTCGCGCGTATGGTTCCAGTGTGCTGCGCGTGGAGTGCCGCGAGAGGTGCGATCACCGCGGCAATATACGTATGTCCCGCATGTTCAACGTAGTGGCTCAGAACCCGCGCGTCGCCCGGAACCAGAGTCAATGTGTCGTTGAATGTCGCTCGGCCAAGGGGCGGCACATCGCGCCGTTCCATCGGAAGGCCCCAGACTCGTAAGATCGTCCCGTCATCTTGCGTGAGCACCATCGTACGGTCAGGGACGACGACCTCGACGCTCGCCTCGAGTGCCGCGTCTTCCAGCGAAAGGCCTTCGCCGAACTCTGTCCGCATGACCCCTTCGAGCGTCGCCATCGTCCGCGCGAGATCGTCATCGAGGCGCCGCAGGGCCAGTCCGCCCTGCACGATCGCTCCGACGACGCCGCCCGTGACCAGCACCAGGACCACGACGCTGCTGTACCACAGAGTGAGACGAGCGCGGATCGACAGTTTCATGGGACCGAGCCATCCGATGGAGGTACGAACATGTAGCCCTCACCGCGTCGCGTCGCGATCAGCGACGTCACGTTGGGCTCGTCAATCTTTCGCCGGAGCCGTTGGATCATCACGTCGATCACGTTGGACATGGACTCGAAGGGCGAGTCCCAGACGTGTTCGGCGATTGCGGCTCGCCCGACGACCTCGCCGGCGTGCAGCACCAGGAATTCGAGCAGTGCGAACTCTCTGGACGTGAGCTTGATCGGAAGGCCCCTCCGAGACGCTTGGCGCGCTCGCAGATCGACACGGAGGGCGCCCACGGTCACGATCGCCGGCGTTAAAGGTAGACGGCCGCGTCGAATCACGGCACGAAGGCGAGCCAGAAGCTCTCCGAAGTCGAACGGCTTAGTCAGATAGTCGTCGGCGCCGCTGTCAAGGCCGGATATCCGTGAATCCACAGCGTCCCTGGCGGTCAGCATCAGGACCGGAACGTTCGAACCGGTGCGCCGAACCTCGCGACAGACCTCGAAGCCGTCGAGGCCGGGCATCATGACATCCAACACGATGGCGTCGTAGTCAATAAGGGACGCCTGATACAGCGCGTCGCGTCCGTTCCTGGCGAGATCGACCGCGTACGCCTGTTCGCGCAGGCCCTTTGCCAGCATTTGAGCCGCTCGCGGCTCATCCTCGACGAGCAAGATCCGCATCGTGAACGACTCTCCGTTGATCCTATTGCAATCCCCCGTCTGTCGACGGACGCGCAGCACCACCTGGGGATCGTCGGTTACGTTAGATGAACGGCCGATGACAGCGCCGGCGTTGCCGATCATCGACCGTTCATCGAGCGCGTCGTACGATTGGCCAGTACGCTTGGCTGACCCCAAGCAGCGTGTCCCGCACCAGGGTGCATCGTCGTAGAGAGCGAAGATCGCCTCCGCCGGTGCCTGACCGACCCCTGGAACGGCGCGCCGCTAGGGAGCCAGAATCGACCCGGACGGCGGGTTGCGAAGGATTCCTGCTGCGTCACCCCTCTTACGCTCACGGTGAGGGAGTCTGGGTAGACTCGCCTTCTCGGCACGCATGAGCGACATCGATCTCGCGCGGCGGGTTTTGGCCGGGGATGAATCGGCAAGCGAGGCATTCTTCGCCGACTATTTCCCGCGCCTGTACAGGTTTGCGCGCATTCGGCTCGGCGGAGACGACCAAGGAGCGGAGGAGGTCGTTCAAACCACGCTCATCCGCGCCGTTCGCAAGCTCCACACCTACCGCGGCGAGGCCGCGTTGTTCACGTGGCTGTGCACGCTGTGCCGGCGGGAAATCAGCGCCTGGCTGGAACGAACCGGTCGCACGGCCGAAGTGTCGCTGACCGAGGACCATCCCGCTGTTCGCCTGGCCCTGGATGCGGCGGCCAGCCTCGCCCATGCGAATCCCGAAACCGAAGCCGGACGGCGTGAATTGTCGCAGCTCGTGCAGCTCACGTTGGATCAGCTGCCGGAGCGCTACGGGCAGGTACTCGAGTGGAAGTACATACAGGACATGTCGGTCGATGAGATCGCGCAGCGGCTCGGCGCCGGTTACAAAGCGACGGAATCGGTGTTGACCCGAGCGCGGCAGGCATTTCGCGAAGCGTTCTCCCTCGTTGGCGGCGCGTGGCCCGGCCACGTGACACCAAACGCAAGTGGCGGAGGGAACTGTGATCGATAGCATCGAGACGCGCGATCGCGACCTGCCGCCCGACGCCGAGACGATGGCGCAGTTGCTGCGGCTGGCGGGCATGCGGCCGGAAGTGCCCGCGGACGTCGAGGGCCGCGTGCGGCAGGCGTTTCTCGATGAGTGCCGCAGCGTCTCTCGGAGGCGGGTGGTTCGCCGGCGGGTGGCGGCAGTGGCCGCGACGATCGCGACAGCGGCCGCGGCGCTGCTCGCCATTCGCCTGGTTACGACGCGCGACGCGCCGGCGCCGATAGCCGAACCGGTGGCCATCGTGGAACGCATGGAGGGAGAAAGCGGCCTGAGGGTCGGAGACATCGTGCGCATCGGCGATCGCATCGAATCCGGCGTGACCAGTCGCATCAGCGTGCGGCTGACCGGTGGTGCGTCGGTGCGGTTCGATCGCGCATCGAAGGCACAGCTCGTCTCGGCCACTCGTATGGAGTTGCACGCCGGTGCTGTGTACATCGACAGCGGGACGACCGCGCCCTCGCTCGAGATCGGCACGGCCTTTGGCCTCATCCGCGACATCGGCACCCAGTTCGAGGTCCGCGTCGACGAGGCCTCGTTGCGCCTCCGCGTCCGCTCGGGGCTCGTCGAGGTCCAGGGTGGCGAGGACGTGTCTTCGGCCCGGCCGGGCACCGAGCTCACCGTTACCCGTCAGGGCGTCACCAGCCAGCCTGTCTCGCCATACGGCGAGGACTGGGCGTGGACGGCTGGCGTCGGGCCGGTCTTCGACATCGAAGGCCGGTCGCTGAGCGCGTATCTCGAGCACGTCTGCCGGGAACAAGGGTGGACGCTCGTCTACGCCGATTCCAGGCTGGCGCTCGACGCGTCGGGTATCATCCTCCATGGATCCACGCAGGGGCTGCCTGCATCAGATGCGCTGTCCATCGTCCTGGCGACGACCGGCCTGACGCATCGTCTGGACCACGGGCAGCTTCAGGTGGCGCGAACCGTTCGACCTTGAGTGGTCGAGAGGTGATCGCAATGACACGCCGGTTGCGACCCTTCGCCGATGGCTTGATGATCGTGGTCATCGCGTTGGGCCTGTCTGCGCCGGCTGCGCACGCGCAGCGGGCGCAGGAAGGGCTTGCCGGCCTCCGCCTCGAAGACGCGCTCCGCATCCTGCAGACGCAAGGACTGCGCCTGGTCTACAGCTCCGAGCTGGTGACGCCCGACATGCGCGTCCGCGCCGAGCCCCGGGCGAGGATGGCACGGGAACGACTGACCGAGCTGCTGCAGCCGCACGGGCTGGCAGCGGAGAACGGACCACAGGGCGTCATCCAGATCGTTCGCAAGAAGAGGCCCGCTGCCGCGGAGCCGTCACGCAGCGTTGCGCCGTCTGAGCAGCCGAAGAAGGGCGATCCCAGCGAGCTCGACGTAGGGCCGCCGGCGACCTATCGCGAGCGGGTCACCGTGATGGCAGACCAGGACGAGCGCGACGCGGTCAGCGCCGGCGTCGACCGGCAGGTGTCCGCGCAAGAGTTGAACGCACACGGGGGGTACGTCGCCGACGATCCACTGCGCGTCGTGCAGTCGCTGCCGGGCGTCGCCACCGGCGACGACTTCCGCAGCGACTACTCGGTGCGCGGTAGCGACTACCGTCACGCGGGTGTCGTGATCGACGGCGTCGTCGCGCCGTGGCTGCAGCACGCCGCGCTGGGCCGCGGCGACACCGGCACGCTGACCATGCTCCGCGGCGACATCGTCCAGGAGGCGTCACTGCTCGTCGGCGCGTATCCTCGCCTGGATGGCAATCAGATCGGTCCGCAGCTGAATCTCACACTGCGAGAAGGATCGCGCGCGGAGCCCCGCTTCGTGGTGGGCGCGAGCCGCACCAACGCGACGATCACCGGCGAAGGTCCGATCGGGTCATCGAGTCGCGGTTCGTGGCTCGTGGGCGTGCGGCGTAGCCACGGTGAATGGCCGGCGGGTCGTAGCGACGAGACGTCGACGGTATTTGCGTTCGGCGACCTGCAGTCCAAAATCGTGTACGACGTTCGTCCAGGGCAGCAGCTGTCGGTCTCCCTGGTGGCGGGCCGCTCGAACGTCGAGCACGAGGGCGGCGATCTCTTCGGCTTCGCCGATGGCTCGAACCGCGCCGAGCTGGTGAGTGTGGGATGGCAGTCGGTGTTTGGTGGACAGAGCGTCCTCACGCAGCGCGTGTCTTCGGTGACCCACGACTTCAACAATCGCAACCTGAGCTCGCAGATGACCAGTCGCGGCAGCAACGGCGCAGGCGCCTATCGCGTCGATCTCAGCCAGCCGATGTTTCGTGGCGCGATCGACGCGGGCGGTCAGATCCGGCGGGTGCGCGGCGCGCGACGCGGCCTGGTAGCGGGCCCCTCGATCATCGGCGCGGGCGTAGAGCCGACACCGCTCGACGATCTCGAGTCGGCGTGGATCGAACGTTCGGGTCATGCGTCGTTCCGCCGCGCCATCGGCGGCGCTGTAACCTTCGCGACCGGCTTTCGCTGGTCAGATTCGACACTGATCGATCGGCAGGCGGTTGATCGGTGGCTGCAGGCGGAATGGACCGTCACGCCGCAGTGGCTCGTGCACGGATCCACGGGCGTGATGCACCAGTTCCCCGCGCTCGAGCAGCTTGCTGGATGGACCGATCCATCGTCGCTCCGCCCGGAGCGCGCCGCGTCCCTCGATGTCGGCGTCGGCCATCGTATATCCTCGTCAATACGGTGGGACGCCACCGTGTTCGTTCGTCGTGAACGTGACGCGCTGCGCGCCCCCGACCTTCATGCCCGGCTCGCCGGGGGCGAGCTCCAGCCATCTCCCGACGTCGGCCGCTTCGAGAACCGGATGACGGGCGACGCGCAGGGCATCGAGTTGACGATCGCGCGTAGAAGCCCGACGGGCGTCTCCGGCTGGATTGGGTACTCGTACGGTGTCGCGCGCTACACCGATCGCATCAGTCAGGAGACGTTTGCGGCCGACTTCGATCAGCGCCAGGCGGTCAACGCGTCCGCGGTAACGGCGCTGCCGTGGAAGGCCAGGCTGGGCGTGACCTTCCGCGGCGGCACCAACTTTCCGATTCCCGGCTATCTCGTCATGCGAGACGGCCAGCTGTTCGTCGGCAGCGAGCGCAACCAGGAGCGGCTGCCCGTATACGCGCGGCTCGACGTTCGCACCGAGCGCACGGTGTCGCGATGGGGCCGGCGGTTCACGCTGTTTGCCGAGGCGCTCAACTTACTGAACCGCGTCAACCTCGGTCCCACCGATGGCGCCATCGTACGCCAGACAGGCGAGGCTGTCGGCTTCACCGAACGGCTTTTCCCGCGGCTGCTGACAGCCGGTCTGCGATTCGAGTTCTGATCGTTCTCTCGCAGTCCGGAGCGGACGGCTTATCGCAGCAGGAAACAGCCCTCGAACGCCGTGTTGTTGTTGGCCGACGTTCGCGCGATGATCTCGAACTTCCAGATGCCGGGCTCGGTCAAAACGGCCGCGGGGATCTCGAACTCGGTCACTGTGGGATCCAGGTCGATGCTCAGCGTGTTCGGCGTCAGATGGTCGACGAAGAACTGATAGCGCGTGATCGTCACCGGCCCGGGCCTGCCTATGGTCGGGTGCGACCGCGTCACGGGCTCCCAATCGATCAGGACCGGAGCGGAGACAATCGGCAGCACCGCTGATTCGCACGACGCCGGGGCCTGTCCGTTCACCGTTGGCTCGACTGGCGCCGCCATGACATGTGAGAGTCGGACTTCGTTGCGAAACGTGCCGCCGTCCGCGGCATCCGCTTCGATCTCGTAGACGCCTTCCGGGAAGCGCCTGAAGAACGCCACTGGATCGAGTTCATCGAAGGTGGGCTCCTGGCTCTCGAGAGCCAACTGCGTGAGCCCCTGGGCGCGGAGCCGTCCGACGCTGATCATACCGAGCAGCGGTCGATCGCGAGGATCGTCGATCTCGAGGTTCGTCCACGTGCCGCCGTCGATGGCGCCGTGGAGTCCCAGATCGGGCTTCGAGTTGTTCAGCTCGACGAACAACTCGGCCTGGTCGAACGGTCGGCTTGGCCGTTCTCTGCCGGTGACGCTCGACGCCGCGAGGCCGCCGAGTGCGAGTGTGAGGACGAACGCGAATATGTGCGTGCGATGGATCTGCCGTGCCATGCGATGCCTCCCGCCATGGTGTGAGCGGGCGGCGGCGCGCAATCCTTCGAGGCGCGTTTCGTCCGCGTTCGGTCGAAGGATCTTGCGGCTGGCGGCCCTCTATTCGTGTACGCGGTTCACCCGCATCAAGGAGGCACTCATGTCAAGAGTAGTGGCGGTGAGAAGGATCGTCGCGTTGGTGCTCGCGATCGCCTTGCCGGCGTCAGCGTCCGCAGGTCCGCTCGCGGAGGCGGCAGAGAAAGCCGGACGCGAGCTGGCCGTCGCGCAGTCGGACTCAGGTGGGCGGAGCAGAGGTCGGCTCTGGACGAGCATCGCGTTGCTCGCCGGCGGCGGCGTGCTCGCCGTGCTGGGCGGCATCGAGATGGGCGACAGCGACACCGGCGCCGACGAGGACAACGACTCCGACGATGCGACCGGCACAGACGATGGTGATGGTGCCGAGAAGTTCATGCTCGGCGGTGGCATTGCCGCCGCGGGCGTAGGCGTCGTTCTATTGCTGACCGGGGGCCGTGGGTCGAGCCCGTCGGTCACCGCCCGTCCAGGCCGTGTGAGCGTCAAGCACACGATTCGGTTCTGAGTCTCTGCGCAGGTGCATCGAGGCCAAGCTTCCCCACGCCGCCTGGTCTCGATGCGGCTGCCGTCAGAAGCGCGTCGTCAGTGCGACACGTGCGGCTCTCGGCGAGCCAGGCGTGAGTTGGTGTTGCTGTGCGCGTTGAGATAGTAGTCCTCGTCGAACAGGTTCTCGATGTTGATCTGTGGTCTGAGCATCGAGGTTACGTTGTGGTAGACGGCGGCGTCGACGCGGGTCCAGTTCGGAAGCACCCCCAGATTGTCCGTCGACGTGAACACGTCACTGCGGTAGAGCACACCGAGCGCTGTGGCCAGCCGGGTCGTGACGTCGTACTTGTTCCAGAGCGAGATGGAGTGCTTGGGGAGCTGCGCCAATACTGCCACCGCCTGAGCGCTGCCCGGGAATCGATTGCGTGATTTCGCCGTCCTGGTAGGCATAGCCGCCGGCCACGCTCCAGGCGCGTCGCGGGCGATGCCGCGCTTTATGGAACTCGGGTGAACATCACGGCTGCTCCGCCGCGGAGCGCTACCGGGGCCACGGCGAATGTGCCCCGCCCGCTACCGACGGTCACCGTGCGGCCGGCGACGATGCCAATCGCGGCACCGAAGATGACATCGCTGGCGTAATGCCTGTTCTCCTGCAGTCGCGACGCTGCCACGAAGGTCGCCACACCATAAGCCGGGAGGCCGACTTTCCATCCAAAGTGCCGCTGCAAGACCGTCGCATTCGCGAACGTACTCGAGGAGTGGCCCGACGGGAACGAATATCGGCCGTTGTCCGGACGCCTCCGGCCCACGGCAATCTTGAGGCCTTGGGTCATGATCGATGAAACGATTTGCGCCTGCACCAGGTCGGCGCCAACGGACTGGACCAGCCGATTGCCAGTAGCTCGACCGACGACGAATGTCGCCATCGCCGCCCCGCCCTGCGCCCAGCCGCCTCCGACAGAGTCGCCGAGCTCAAGTACTCGGTCGAGCGGTACAGACAACGTCGCGCGCTCGGTCAGCGTTCGGTCAGCGGGAAGGGACGCGAGCGCGAGCGCGCCGCCCAGGCCCAACGTAATTGCCGTACTCTTCGATGGCAAGCCGCCAAGCTCTCGTTTGAGGTCGGAGAACAACGACCGGAAAGTGGCGCCCTCGACCGGGGCTTCGGCAGCTGCGGTTGTCACCGGGGGCGGGCGGAGCACTTCTGCCGGCGATGGCGTTTGCGACAGAGCGACCGATGCTGGCGTCAATCCGGCAACCACGACGAGAGCAAGCGATAATTTCGGCATCAGAGTCTCCGCACCGCTATGAGACGTTAGAGCCCTGGGTGACCGCGAATCCTTCGCCGTCTGGAGGAATCGCAGTGACCGTCGCTCCAATCGACGGAAGCGCAGCTGCGCCCTTCGAGGCTCTGGCGCATCATCCGTCACAGCGGATGAACGGACGATGACTGCACGTATGACCCTTCGCACTTTCGCTGTGGCCGGCCTTGTGAGCCTGGTCACGGTCGCGCCCGCTTTCGCGGACTGGACCATCGCCGGGTTTCTCGGCGCTGCCAACACGCGAGCCAGCTCGCTGACGCTCACCATACCGACCGAGGCGACGGATGTTTCGCTCTCTCCGATTCGGTATGCGTCGGAATCGCTCGAGGCGCCCGTGTACTACGGGTATCGAGTCGCGTTCTTCCCGCGATCGGGTTGGCTCGGCATCGAGGGAGAGCTGATTCACGTCAAGGTCGTCGCTGACACGACCCGCACCGTCCGCGTGCACGGCATGTGGCGCGGCGCCCCCGTCGACGAGACCATGCGGTTGTCGTCTGTCATCGGAGATTTCTCGATTACACACGGCGTCAACCTCCTCCTGGTGAACGCGGTCATGCGCCGACGAACGAGCCCACATTGGACCTTCACAGCGCGACTCGGCGCCGGCGGGTCAGTCCCTCATCCGGAGAGCACGATCGGTGGGCAGCATGTCGAGGGCTACGAGTGGGGCGCGATCAGTATCCAGGGTGCGGCGGGCCTGGAGCTGCGATTGGGATCTGGTCTCTCGCTCGTCGGCGAGTACAAGCTCACGCGCAGCGTACAGGACGTCACGGTCGCTCAAGGCACCGCGCGCACTCCGTTGACGACGCATCATGTCGTGGCGGGCATCGCGATCGGTCTCGGCGGCCAGCGGCGCGCACCGTAATCGGCAGTTGGACGATTGCTCAGCGCTTATCGACTGTCATCGTCCATTCATCTGTCGTGCGGCACGCTACGTGGCACCAGATGTTCGATTGGACCCCGACGCTCATCGCAGCTCGGATATGTCGGCGCCGCGGCTCCGTCCTTGCGGTTCGTCGGTCTGTGAAAGCGGACGTCAGGGTGCTGCCGCTATCGCCGAGGTCGTCGTCAGCGAGCCACGCTCACCCGTTGCATCATTCGATCGAACCGTCCGTGCATCTCCCGGCGAGTTCGCCCGATCGTGATGCACTTGTGGGATTCGCAAGCGGATTATGAGCTGCGAACTCGATGGAGACGGGCGTCGGGCCATGAGTCGATCGTGGCGATCGGCACGCGTTACCGACCACCGGGAGGACGGCGGGCAGGCAGGCCGATCGTCGGCTCTTCCGTTTCGCTGTCGCGCCGGCGTTGTGGCGGCTTCCAGCCGTCGATCGACGGTCCGTTCTGCACGAACCGCGTGTCCGCACTCAGAGGGTTGCCCGTGAGATACTGCGCGCCTGCGTTGCCCCAGAACTTGCCAGCCTGCAGCGTTGCATTGCGGCTCACCGTCAGCAGCGACTGATAGCGCGGATCCGTCTGCGCCCACCCGGAGAAGCGCGCCAAATCGTTGTTGCCCTGGATCACCACATCGATGCCGAACATGCTCGCGATCTGATCCGCGTTGAGGATGCCCTCCAGCGTCTCGAGCATCACGACGACGAGCATGTTGTCGTTGAAGGTGTTCTGATAGCCGCCCGGCACGTTGGCCCAGACCCGGGCGGCCTGTCCCGATCCCGAGCTGCGACGGCCGAACGGCGGAAAACGCGAATACTTCGCCGCTTCCAACGCCTGGTGGCCGTCCTGAATCGTCGGGAAGATCAACCCGATCGCCCCGAGGTCGGTGGCCTTTTGAATGCTCGATTCGAGCTGATCCGGCATGCGGATGAACGGCGCCGCGCCCTCGGGGCCGGGACACGCCGCGATCATCTTCGCGACCTCGTCCCATGACATCGTGCTGTGCTGCATCTCGAACCAGACGTACGCGTAATGCTTGCGGACCTCGCAATAGAGTTCCGGATCGAATGAACCAATCGTGTAGCTGGTGACTTGCTGTCCGCTGAACAGCATCTCCTTCGCTTTGTTGTAGAAGGGACGCTTGTAGCTGGCGCGCACGTACGATTGGCTCATCCAGCCCCAGCCGCGCCCGTCGACAGGGAGCGGCTCCGCCCCCCACGCACCGGTCAACAGATGTCCTGGGCCGACGCTTGGACTGTCGGCATTGCCGCCGCCCGCAGACTGGCTCGCGCTCTGTCCGCCACCCGCGGTGCCCTGCCCCTGCGGGCGCGCGTCGATCGTGGCCAACGCTAGATAGACGAGCACCAAGACATTGATCGCAGTGATCGAACGCCAGATCTTCATGGTCCACCTCGAGGCCTTGATCAAGGATTTCGCAGTCACTTCGCCCGAGCTATCGACGCCGGAAGTATGGCACCGACGGCGGGCGAGCGCGTGGACGGTTTCGAGCGGCGCACAATCTGCTACAACTCGCGCCACGATCGCCACCCTATACTTCTGCGCGCCGAACACCGGAAACGTGCAGCTTTTTTGGCCCGCGCTCAGGAGGGACCCATGAGACTCGTGCGAAGTGGCGGTTGCGCGTTGATGCTCCTGTTCGGATTGACGTCCTCTGCATTCGGCCAAGGCACTGGCGATATCGTTGGTCGAGTCGGCGACGCGAGCGGTGCCGTTGTCCCCGGGGCGAGTGTCACGGCCACGAATCTGGCCACGAACATCGCTCGGACCGCGGTGACCAGCGAGAACGGCGACTACACGTTTACGCTTCTACCGATCGGCAACTATGAAGTGAAGACCGAGCTCGCAGGATTCCAGACCAGGACGTCGCGCATCACGCTCGGCACCGGCGACCGCGCGCGCGTCGACTTCAAGCTGGAACTTGGGACCGTCAGCGAGAACATCACCGTTGCAGGCGCGGCGCCGCTACTGCAGACCGATACCTCGCAGGTCGCCTCGCGCCTGACGCAGGAAGTCGTCCAGAACGCGCCGATTGCCGGTCGCAACATCATCAACATCGTGCAGTTGACGCCCGGCGCGAGTGAGGGCGCCGCGAACGCGACGATCAGCGGCAACCGTCCCGATGACCGGCGGCAGACGTCTGCCGTATCCATCAACGGCAACCCCGAGAACGACAACCTGCAGCTGGTCGACGGCCTGGACAACACCGAGCGCGTCATGGGAGGCATGGGCATCAAGCCCTCCATCGATGCCATTCAGGAAGTGGTCGTCCAGACCAACCTCTACTCCGCCGAGAACGGCCGGACGCTTGGCGGCGTCGTCAACATCATCACTAAGTCCGGTGGCAACGACTATCGCGGGTCGGCGTTCTACTACTTGCGCAACCAGCGTTTCGATGCCCGTGACTTCTTTGCCAGCTCCAAACCCGTCAACCATCTGAACCAGTTCGGTGGCAGCCTCGGTGGCCCTCTGCGATCGAACCGAACGTTCTTCTTCCTCGACTACGATCACGCGCGCATTCGCAAGGACGTGCCCTTCGTCGTGACCGTGCCGACGGCGAGGATGCACAGCGGCGACTTCTCCGAGTTGAGCGCGCCCATCTACGATCCCACGTCATCGCCGCGGGTCGCATTTCCCGGCAACTTCATTCCGGCCAATCGTCTCGATCCGATGGCCGTGCGATTGATGTCTCTTTATCCGCAGCCCAACCGGCCCGGCCTGGCGAACAACTTCGCCTACAACGGCGAGGGGTGGCAGAACAATCAGACCACCGACGCGCGCGTCGATCATCGCTTCAATGACAAGGATTCGATCTTCGCGAGGTACTCCTACAACTTGACGAACGGAGTAACCCCCAGTCAGTGTCCGGCGGCCCAACTTGGCGGCCGGACCATCGATCCCACCTGCAACATCAACGGCACGCAGGGCATCTATTCCGGTCCGTACAACACGTATGCGCACAACATCGTCGCCAACTGGCAGCGCGTGGCCAGTCCGACGCTCATCACCGAAGTCAAGTACAACTTCATTCGGCCGTACACCTCCGCGAGTCGACCAGAAGTGAACGATCCCGATCTCGGGGAGTTCCTGGGGTTCCGGAACGTCAACAACGAGGGCGATCCGATCACCGCGGGGATGCCGTGGCTGGAGATGCGTCCGACGAGCTACGCGGCCCTGGGCGATCCGACGTTCATTCCGATGGTCACCGAAGACCACAATCACCAGATCGCCGGATCGCTCACGAAGATCGCGGGCGCCCACAGCTTCAAGATGGGTGGCGGCGTGGTCTTTCGGTTGTTCGGTGTGCAGCAGTCCCAGTACCCACGCGGGCTGTTTGCGTTCGACTCGGCCGTCACCAACAACGGCTCCGGCGCCGGCGGGAACACGTTTGCGTCGTTCCTGCTCGGCTTGCCCAGCGTCGAGCAGCGGACGCACTTCCCGATTCATCCGAGGAATCGGTCGACCGAACCGAGCGTCTACATCCAGGACGATTGGCGCGCCACCTCGTGGCTGACGCTCAACCTTGGCCTGCGCTACGAGGTCTACACGCCGATTACGGAAGTCGACAACAAGATGGCCGCGTTCAGGCCGGAGCTCGGCAGAATCGTCGTCGCGTCGGATGACGACCCGACCGCTGGCGTCAAGACCGACTACTCGGATATCGGGCCGCGCGTCGGATTCTCGGCGACGGCGCCAGGCCAGATGGTGTTCCGCGGCGGATTCGGCATGACCTACACCCCAGTGCTCCGTGGCGCCGGCTCGTTCCTGAAGAATCCTCCGGTGACGCAGAACTACGGACCCTTCACGAGCGCGGCGACCTCTGGTGGACAGCCGACACTCTTCCTCTCGGACGTTCCGCCGCCATTGGCCTTCAACGATCCGACCCGTCCCGAAGGACAGGTGCAGCAGGCAGTGGTCGACTACAAGGCCGCGCGATCGAAGCAGTTCAACTTCTTCGTCGAAAAACAGATCGGCGGCAACGTCGTCTCCATCGGCTACGTCGGCGCGCGAACCGATCGCTTCCCGCTCAACCAGAACATCAACATGCCTCCGGTTGGTCCAGGGTCGGTCCAGACTCGCCGGCCGTGGTACTCGCAGTACCCCGGGCTGACGAACATCAATATGATCAGCAACATCGGCAAGAAGACGTATGACGCGATGCAGGTGCTCTTCCAGCGCCGTTATGCGGGCGGACTGAATTTCAGCACGCACTACACGCTGGCCAATGCCCGTCAGGCCACGCTCCAGCCGTGGGACAACAGCCAACTCGAGTGGGGCAACACGCCGATCTACGACGTCCGTCACCGCTGGGTCGCCATCGTCGGCTACCAGTTGCCGTGGGGCGAAACCCTCACCGGTCTCGCGCATGAGCTGCTGACCGGATGGCAGGTCAACGTCGTCGCGAACTACCAGTCGGGCGGGGCCTTCACCATCGTTAACGCCGCGTCCCAGACGAACAACGGCGGCGCCGATCGACCGAACCTGATTGGCGATCCCGAGCTCCCGTCCAGCGAGCGGACGCTGGCTCGCTGGTTCAATACCGCGGCGTTCGCTCGCCAGCCGCAGTTCACGGCGGGCGACGTGGGCGTGGGCACCCTGCACGGACCGCCGCAGCGGCGTCTGGATCTCGCGTTCAGCAAGAGCCTGTTTCAAGCCGCGCAGCGAGGCTTCCAGGTCCGCATCGAGATCTACAACGTCACGAACACGCCGAGCTTCCAGCCCCCGGACGCAAATTTCGGCTCGACGACGTTCGGAAGCATCTCGAGTACGGGCAATGCGATCCCGCGCCAGATGCAATTCGCGTTGAAGTATCTGTTCTGACGTCGATCGGGCACCCCACAACCGCCTCCGCCAAGGCTCCGGCGAGTCTCGCCGGAGCGCTACGCGCGAAGCGGGAAGTGGCCCCTACTGGAGTCGTCGTGACGCGCAGGCACCACGTTGCTATCGAGATCGTAGTCGTCGCGTTCGTTGTCGGCGCGTTGTCGTGGCGATCGGTTCCGGCTTCGAGCCTCCAGGAGGCCGCGAACCGGGAAGCAACACGCGCCGACTTCGATCGGCTGATGAAGGACCTGTCCAATTGGGGACGCTGGGGCGCCGACGACCAGGTGGGCGCGGTGAACCTCATCACGCCGACGAAGCGGAAGAACGCGCTCCGCGCCGTCAGGGATGGCGTCTCCGTCTCGATGGCGCGGAGGGCGGAGATCGAAACGGCCCTCGACAACCCACGGCCGATCACGCGGGTGATGAACGCACCCGGCCGCCCTGCGACTCTCAACGACCCGCCACGGGAAATCAGCGGCGTATCGGACACAATCACCGTCTCGTATCACGGCTTCGTGCACACGCACATGGACGCGTTCTGCCACCGCGCGTTCAAGGGGTTCATGTACAACGGCATCCCGATGACAGAGGTCACCGAGCAGGCGTGCAACAAGGGCTCGGTGTTCGCCTGGAAAGACGGCATTGTCAGTCGCGGCGTGCTGATGGACATTCCGCGTCTCAAAGGCGTCGAGTTTCTCGATCCGGGCACGCGCATCTATCCCGAGGACCTGGACGCGTGGGCCAAGCGCGCGAATCTGAAGATCGAGCCTGGCGATATCGTGCTCATTCGCACCGGCCGATGGGCGCTCCGCGATGCCAAGGGCCCGTACAACACCAATCAATTGGCGGGCCTCTACATCACCTGCGCGAAATGGCTACGTCAGCACGACGCGGCCATTCTCGGCAGCGACGCCGCGCAAGATGTCCGGCCCTCGGGCATCGACGGCATCACCGAGCCGATTCATGCGCTCGCGCTCGTCGCGATGGGCATGCCGATTTTCGACAACCTCGATCTCGAGGCGGTCAGCAAAGAAGCCGCCAAGCGCAATCGCTGGGAGTTCCTGGTGACGGCATCGCCCATGGCCGTACCTGGCGCCACCGGGTCGGCGCTCAACCCCATCGCCACCTTTTGAGATGCGGGTTCGGCTTGAGCCGGACCAGGTCCGCCTGAAGGCGGACCCCACTTTAAGAGAGAGGACGACATGAAGGCGTGGAAGGCTGGAGCCCTCCTTGTGGTTTGTCTCGTGTCCGCGATGACGTGGCTCCATTCACAAGGTGGCCGGACGGACGTGCAGTGGCCAGTCTATGGCGGAAGCCCTGGCGGCATGCGCTACTCGCCGTTGTCGCAGATCAATCAGCGCAACGTCCAACAGCTACAGGTAGCCTGGAGCTTTGATGCAAGCGATGGATCGGGGACGGTGCAGACCAACCCGATCGTCGTCAACGGCGTCCTCTATGGCTACACGCCGACGCAGAAGGTCTTCGCTGTGAACGCGGCGACCGGAAAGCAGATCTGGATGTTCGACTCTGGCATTCCCGGCAGGGGCAACAATCGCGGGCTGTCCTATTGGAGCAGTGGATCCGACGAGCGGATCTTCGCGGCGGTTCAGCGGTATCTCTATGCGCTCGACGTCAAGACGGGCACACCGGTACCCGGCTTCGGGAACAACGGGCGTATCGATGTCCAGGCCGACCTGCGCGGCGGCCCCGAAGG
Source organism: Vicinamibacterales bacterium (assembly GCA_036732565.1). GTDB lineage: Bacteria > Acidobacteriota > Vicinamibacteria > Vicinamibacterales > UBA2999 > JAIVJN01. Next base: position 5,336 of record DAINCF010000025.1, on the reverse strand, counting down.
CATTTCGGCAGCAGTCGGGCACGCGGTGGTCGTCTACAAGGACGTCGTGATCTTTGCGGGTCGCACGGGAGAGACTCTGCCGGCTGCGCCTGGGGATGTACGTGCCTACGGCGCGCGAGACGGAAAACTCCGGTGGACGTTCCACACGCTTCCCCACCCCGGCGAGTACGGCTACGACACGTGGCCGAAGGATGCCTGGACGTACATCGGAAACCTCGCCTCATGGGCGGGGATGAGCCTGGACGAGCGTCGCGGCATCGTCTATGTGCCGATCGCGAACCCCTCCAACATGTTCATCGGCAGAGATCGCCTGGGCGACAACCTGTTTGCCAACTCGGTGCTGGCGCTCAACGCCGAGACCGGCGAGCGGATCTGGCACTTCCAGACCGTGAAGCACGATATCTGGGATCGCGATCTCCCGGCGCCGCCAACGTTGGTCACGGTCAAGCGCGACGGCAAGACGATCGATGCGTTGGCGCAGCCCACGAAGACCGGGCATCTCTATCTCTTCGATCGCGCCAATGGCGCGCCGTTGTTCCCGATTGAGTATCGCAAGTACCCCGCCAGCACCATTCAGGGAGAGGTGGCCGCAGACACACAGCCGCTGCCGACGAAGCCCGCGCCGTTCGCGAGACAGCTGTTGACCGAGGGCATGTTGACCACGCGAACGCCGCAGGCCCACGCGGCGGCGCTGGCGCAGTTCAAGACGATGATTAGCGGTGGCCAGTTCGTCCCGCCGAGCGTTGGCAAGGACACTGTCAGCTTTCCAGGAATGGACGGCGGCGCAGAGTGGGGCGGCGCGGCGTTCGATCCGGAGACGGGCCTCCTCTACGTGAACTCGAACGAGATGGTCTGGCTCTATGCGCTGGCCGAATCGCCTGCGCCTGGCACCTCCGTCAGTGGCAAGCAGTTGTATGTCACGCACTGCGCGTCGTGCCACCGCGACGATCGCACCGGCGCACCGCCCGCGATCCCCTCGCTCCTTGGTGTGGGCGACCGTATGGCGCAAGCCGACGTCCGCTCGATCATGTTCTACGGCGGCAGCCGCATGCCGTCGTTCCCCACCATGGCGTCCGAGCACATCAATGCGATCGTCCAGTACGTCACGAAGGGCGACGAATCCATGGTCCCCACGCCCGCCACGACGACGCCCGTGCCCTTCGACGCGCAATATCGATTCACGGGACATCACAAGTTCCTCGATCCCGACGGCTATCCCGCCATTGCTCCGCCGTGGGGAACGCTGAATGCCATCGATCTGAACACGGGCGAGTACGCGTGGCAGATTCCGCTCGGCGAATACCCAGAGCTTGCCGAACAGGGTCTGAAGAATACCGGCAGCGAAAACTACGGCGGCCCTATCGTGACCGCCGGCGGCCTCGTCTTCATCGCCGCCACGAACTTCGACAAGAAGTTTCGCGCCTTCGACAACAAGACCGGCAAGCTGCTCTGGGAAACGACGCTGCCCTTCCCCGGCAACGCGACACCGGCGACCTATGAAATCAACGGTCGCCAGTACATCGTCATCGCGGCCAGCGGTTCCGGCGTGCTGCACAACCAGCGAGATCGTCGCGGCGGCACGCAAGGCGCCAAGTACGTAGCCTTCGCGCTCCCCAGCGGCTCACAGCAATAACTCTAGTGCCGTAGCGGCTTCGCCTTGGCTCGAGGCAAGCTGTCTTCCGAAACGCCGCTCAAACAGTACCCATCGCCGTGCGCAGTGCGGATGAATTGCGGGTGGTGGGGGTCGGCTTCGATCTTCTTCCGAATTCGGGCGATGGCGAAATCGACCGTTCGCGTGACGATGTCGCTGGCGAGATAGCCCCAGACGGCACGGAGCAACTCCTCGCGCGGGACAACGAGGTCACGGCGATCGGCGAGATAACTCAGCAGTTCGAACTCGCGATGCGTCAGCGGAATGGTGCGCCCACCGCTCGAGGCGTGCCTCTCGAGGAAGTCAATCGTGACGGCCCCCAATCGAATCCGACTGACGCTGGGTCGCGTACGCCGAAGCACGGCGCGTATGCGGGCCAACAACTCCTCGGGATCGAACGGCTTCGTGATGTAGTCGTCGGCGCCGAGCGTCAACCCCTTCAACTTGTCCTCCCGCTGCGTGCGCGCCGTGAGCACGATGATCGGCACCTGCCCCAGCGTCCGCAGAATGGGCAACAACTCGAACCCGTCGAGGTCCGGTAACGTGAGATCGAGGACGATGAGATCCGGGATGGCCGTGCGGGCACGGGTGACCGCGCACGCACCATCGGCGGCGAGGTCCACCTCGTAGCCTTCGGACTGCAGGTTGTCTCGAAGCACGAGGCGCAGGGTCGGGTCGTCTTCCACCACGAGAATCCGGTGAGACATGATCGTCAGCACACCGGAAGGCCGATGACGCAGCGGGTTCCCTTCCCTAGCTCACTGTCCACCGTCAGCGTGCCTCCATGGTCTGCGATCACTTTGCTGGCGATCGCCAGTCCGAGCCCGCCTCCGTCCGTGGGCGCGAAGGCTCGGCTGGCGATGCTTTCACGAACGGCGGCAAGTTTCTTCGCGGAGATGCCGCGTCCATCGTCCTGCACCTCGATGAACGTCGTCGGCCCGACGCGCTGTATCGAGACACGAATGTGGCCATGGCTGCCGCTGCGCGCGTGCCGCAGCGCGTTGTCGATCAGGTTCCTCAGCGCCAGCACCATGGCCCTCTGATCGGCGCGGACGAATGGGAGATCCGCTGGCGCCTCTACATCGATGCGAACGCTGTCTTCGGCCAATTTCGGCTGGAAACCCTTCAGCGCCTCGTCAACCAGCTCTGCGGCGGCCATGGGCTCGAACGCATACGCTTCCGTGACGTCAGTGATGCGGGCGTACGCGAGCAGGTTATCGACCTGTCGACCGAGGTTGGTCGCTTCCTGTATCAGCAGATGCGGGTACGCGCGATAGCGCTCCGAGGTCACCTGGGACTCTCGTTGCAAGGTGGCGGACAGCGCATGAATGTTCGCGAGCGGCGTCTTGAGATCGTGCGTGACCGACGACACGAAGCGCGATCGCATCTCCGACAGTTTGGCGTCCTTCAACACCGTTCTGCGTGCCAGTACGAGGCTGATGCCGCAGACCACGACGGCTACGGCGGTGGCCAGCAGCGTCGTATCGGCACGACGATGCGCCGAGAGCAACATCGGGTCGCGCGCTGCGCTGACACGGAGCTTCCAGCGACGCAGCTCGCCGTCCGGCGGCAGGTCAAACGCCGTGTCAGAGGAATCGACGAAGAGCAGCGGAAACCATCGCTCTGCGAGAGGAGAGGCGTCGGTGCTCGAGCCGAAGACGCTGCGATTGGCATCGTCGAGCAGCGCGACGTCCTGCGTGAGCCCACCGCTGGCGCTCGGTCCGACCTCGTTGAGAATGTCGGCAAAGTACTGGGATCGAACCCAGTCGAGATTGACTGTGAATCCACTGACGGATTCCAGATGCTCGCGCAGCGGATCGGCATAGGTCACTCGCGCGACGATCTGATAGGACACGCCTGCAAGATCGGCCTCGAAGATGGCGTAGCGTTGCTGTGCGGCAATGCACGACGCGACGCGCTGCCGCACCTGCTCACTCAGCGGCGGATCGACCGCGACTGAGATCGGAGAATCGATGGTTCGGCTCTGTGGAGGCATCCAGGCCGGCAGGCGCGTGCTTCGGCTGAAGAAGACCATCCCGTGGCTTCCGCCGCGCCAGGTGAAAAACGACTCGGGATAGGGATATCGTGCAAACGTCGTCGCCACCTGCTCGGTCATGTCCAGGTCCGCGGCGTCGGTCGGCAACGACGCGTCCCAGTCGCGGTTGGCCAGGATCGTCTCCTGCGCCCCGCGCATGTCGCGGCTGATCGCCGTCAAGATGAGATCCGCGCTTTCTTCGGTTTGAGCCGTGACGCGAGCGGTCACGGCCTGCTCCCATGCGCGCGTTGCGCGGTACCCCGCTGCCAGGAGTGCGGCAATCCCCAGGAACACCAGAATCGTCAAGACGTTCCACGCTCGGGCGGCAACCGCGGCAAGACGGCTGGACGTCATCGCTGCATCTCGCGCTCGCGGTAGTACCTCGCGGCCCCGGGATGGAGCGGGATCACCGTTGCCGGTGCGCGGTGCGGATCGACCTGGCGGCGCACCTGTTTGGGTATGTCTTCGAGGAGCGCGCGTGTGAGGGCGTAGACGATGGCGGCATCGAGATCCGCGCGACAGACCAGCAGAAGATCGACTCCCACCGTGTGCAGGGGGGCGTCCTGACCGGGATAGGTGCCACGGGGAAGCAAGGTTCGTCTCAGAGGAGCGGATAGTCGCCGCGCAGGCGGTCGACCGCGGCACCTTTGATCTCCAGCAGCCGGGCGCCGCCGCGAAGCGCCCGCGCGATCGGCTCCTGCGGCGGCAGCACCGTCGCGATCAGCGCGTCCACGTCCCCATCCAGCAGCTTGCGCACACCTGTCTCGTATGGCGCAAATTCGCCGATGATCTCCGACGAGGGCACCCCCATGCTGTTGACGAGTCGCTCCCCAAGCGCGCTGTTGCCGCCGGAGGGATCGCCCAGCACCATGCGCATGCCTCGAAATCCCTTGTCCAGGTCCACGCGTGGCCCGGTCAACAGATGCACGACCGCGCGGTTCATCAGTGCTATCCCACGAATGTTCTGCAAGGGCCTCGCCCGACCTGGGAGACGCTGGTAGAACGCTGAATACGTCACATCTGCCACTGCGTTCGTTACGTCTATGGAGCCCTCTTCGAGGGCCTCAAGGCGCTTCTGCGAGTCGCCGATCGGCACCACTTGAATCGAAAACTGCGGGAGACTGAGAAAGGCGCTGAGGATGTCGGTCGAGCGCATCGCCATGCGCACCGTCGGCCGCGGCGCCTCCGTTTCGGTGGCGGCGCGCGTACGACACGCGGTCAGCGCGACAAGGAGGCAGAGCCCGAGCGCCGTTTGCCTGAGCATCATGAGCGGACGCAGCGAAACCGAATTCTACGGCATGTCCGCGCGATTCCATTGTGGGCGCTCTCCTTTCGACGAGGCCCGCCTCCGTGGTCATTTGTCTCCAGGCAGCGTAAACACCCAGATGGCTCCGCCATCCGGCACCTCAGGAAATTCGCCCGGGCGAATGCGGTTCAGCTGCGCCTGCACGCCGCGCGCGTCGCCGCCCCAGCCCGACATCACGGCGACGTACTGTCGGCCGTCGATCGTGAACGTCGACGGCTGCCCCATCACACCTGAATTGGTGGGCGTCTGCCACAGCAGCCGCCCTGTGGCGGCATCGAGCGCTCTGAACGTGCGGTCGGCGGTCCCACCGCCGAAGACGAGTCCCCCTCCCGTCGTCAGGAGCC
>DAINCF010000024.1:0-25812 GCA_036732565.1 Vicinamibacterales bacterium | reverse complement strand
GGGAACGTGGGCGCGACGATCCGCGCGGCCGAGGCCGGCGGCGCGACCGGCGTGCTCCTCTCCGGCGAGTCCGCCGATCCGTGGGGCTGGAAGGCGTTGCGCGCGGCGATGGGCAGCACGTTTCGTCTGCCGGTCCTGCGACACGCGGATACCCTCGGTGGCTGTGCGCAGTTACGAGCGCAAGGGTTGCGGATGCTCGCGACCGTGCCACGACATGGGGTTCCCATGGATGAAGTCGATTTGCGATCGCCAACTGCACTCTTGCTTGGCGGCGAGGGCCCCGGCTTGAGCGCGGAAGCGCTCGCGCATGCCGATGCGACAGTCTCGATTCCGATGCACACCCACGTCGACTCGCTCAACGTCGCGGTCGCGGCGGCGTTGCTCGTCTACGAAGCACGACGACAACGAGCGGCCGCCGGGGTCTCAGGCACGGCCGCCGGGAAGGTGTGGCCGTGAACGGTCTCTTCGACGAACCCGCGCGCCCGCCGGATCCGAAGACGACGCCGCTCGCGGAGCGCATGCGCCCCCGGTCGCTCGACGAGGTCGTCGGACAAGACGATCTCGTCGCTCCTGGTCGTCCCTTTCGAGAGGCCATCGAGCGCGACCTGCTGCAGTCGATCATCTTCTGGGGTCCGCCCGGTACCGGCAAGACGACGCTGGCTCGACTCATCGCCGATCTGACATCCGCCGACTTCATCGCATTCAGCGCGGTGCTTGCCGGCATCAAGGAAGTGAAAGAAGTGATGGCCGCGGCCGAAGAGCGCCGGCGCCGTACCGGTCGGCGCACCATCGTCTTCATCGACGAGATTCACCGCTTCAACAAAGCGCAGCAGGACGCTTTTCTGCCGCGCGTCGAAGCTGGTGACATCATCCTGATTGGCGCGACGACCGAGAACCCATCGTTCGAGGTCAACGCGGCGCTGCTGTCGCGGTCGCGCGTGTTCGTCTTGCAGCCGCTGGACGAGGATCACATCATCGCGATCCTGCGCCGTGCACTGGCCGACACCGAACACGGTCTTGGGCAGCAAGCCGCGACCGTGGACGAGGACGCCCTGAGCGCGATCGCCCGGGCGGCCAACGGGGATGCGCGCGCGGGGCTGAACCTCCTGCAGTTGTCCGTCGCGGCGGCACCGCAGCCAGCTGGCTCGCCCATCGTCGACCTGGCGCTCGTGGAACGGGTGGCGCAGCGCAAGGCCCTCCTCTACGACAAAGGCGGCGAGGAGCACTACAACATCATCTCGGCGCTGCACAAGTCGATGCGCAATTCCGATCCGGATGCGGCGGTCTACTGGCTCGCCCGCATGTTGGAAGCCGGCGAGGATCCGCTGTACGTCGCGCGGCGCCTGGTGCGCTTTGCATCCGAGGACATCGGCGTGGCCGACTCGAATGCGCTCGTCGTCGCCATGGCCGCGAAGGATGCCGTCCACTTCGTCGGCATGCCCGAAGGCAACACGGCGCTCGCCCAGGCGGCGATCTATCTGGCGACGGCGCCGAAGAGCAACGCGGTCTATACCGCCTACGCGGCCGCGGCGGACGCGGCGCAGCACGACGTCGCCGAGCCCGTGCCGCTGCACTTGCGCAACGCGCCGACCAAGCTGATGAAGCAGCTCTCCTACGGCAAGGGCTACCGCTACGCGCACGACGAAGCGGACGCCGTTGCCGACATGTCCTGCTTGCCGGAGCGGCTCGCCGGTCGCCGCTTCTACGAGCCGACCGAGCGTGGCTTCGAGAAGGAAATCAAGCGCCGCCTGGACGGGTGGACAGAGATCAAACGACAACGCCGTGAGCCGCGCGTTGGCCATCCGCACCCGGACAAAAGTGAATGAGATCAGAAGCTGGTCACGCGACTACCGCGGTGTCCCGCGAAGACGTGCCACTTCCTGCTGAGTGGCTGCGAGGGCGTCGCGAAGCGCCGTCAGTTCCCTTTCCAGCCGCTGCACCTCGGCCACGAGCAGCGTTGGAAGGAAGTGATACCGCACTGTTTCGGGCGCACCGGTAGGGTCCAGCACGACGAGATCGCGATCCACCTTCTCCACTTCCTCTGCGATCAGGCCGAACTGAGACGCCCTGTCGCCGCCGTCGTACTCTGGCCTGTAGAAGAACCGCACCGGGCGGAGTGCCTGGACGATGGCGCGGGCGTCGTCGACAGGTCTGATATCGCGCTTGAATCGGGCTGACGAGGTCATGGTGCCCAGCCGACCGGCACCGTTGATGAACACGTTCACGCCGCCGGAGGATGTTTGACCGGAGATACCGGTCATGTAGACGGCGGTCACCTGGCTGTTCCCGATCCGCACGGTACCACTGTCGGCGGCGACGCCGGTGTTGCCGATGAAGATGTTGTTGCTGCCGGTCGTGACGTTGATGCCCGCTTGCTGGCCGAACGCGATGTTGCTGCTGCCAGTCGTGAGCCCACCCAGCGCGTTGTAGCCGATCGCCACGTTGTAATTGCCCGACTCCAAGTCGTTGCCGGCATAGAGTCCAACGAACGCGTTGTAGTTCCCGGCAGTCAACCCCTCCAACGCCCCGGCGCCGATGGCCGTGTTACCCACGCCGCCGACGTTGTCCCCAAGCGCGTCGATGCCAATTCCGGTGTTGCCCGAGCCGGTGAGCGTGGCGCCCAGCGCCCGAGCTCCGAATGCCGTGTTGTTGGCACCGCTCAAGGTGGCGGCATCCAGGGCCAACTGACCGATTGCGGTGTTGAAGGATCCAGGCCGCTCGAAGTGATCGCTTCTGGCAACCGTCGTATCCGTACCGGGTCCGGCAAACGACACGGCGAGCGTCACGTCGCCGGTATCACCTCCACCCGTCAACCCCTGTCCAGCAAGCACGCCGGCGATTTGGCCAACGACTGGCTCGCATATCACCGATCCGTCGAGGTTGACTGCGCGAAAGGCCTGTCCGCCCGCACACACGCCGGTCACACGCCGCTGCACTTGCGCGGGATCGATCGCGTGCGCCCCTACACTACTGGAGGTCGGGCGCGGTGTTCCTCCAGATCCTGCGCCCGGCGTGAACACGAATGCCCCCGAGGCGCCGGCGCTGTCGCGCCACGTCCCACTGAGCGTCGCCAACTGAATGGTGACATCCACGTGGCTTGGCGCTCCGCCTGGCGTCAGCACGAGATTGAGGCCGAGGCCGATCGAGCCGTCGGGGTTCTGAAACGCGGTGCCGCTGGCGGAGGCCGCCTGACCCGCGCCACATTGGTCATCGACCCCCTCGAGCGCGTAGACGCCACCGGCCTGGACGACCGCGAGGGTGACGACGTTGCAGTAAGGGTTGAACTGCCAGCGGAAGGTTCCGATGGGTTGGGCGAAAGCTGGCGCAGCCAGCGCGTGCCACGCCAGCGCCATCAGGGCCAACGTGACCAACACGTGCGATTCGCGTCTCTCCATAACCGAAGAGACGGAGGAGATGTCCCTCCCCTCTCAGGCTCGATCCCCTCGGCGCCCGATGAAGACGCGGGCGGACCACTGTCGAGTCGGATTCCATTCCCGCCGGGTGACCGTCTGCCTCGGCTGCCGTAAGCGATTCGTAAGCCGCCAGCCACAATGCTGCTTCCATCTGAGGAATCGCTGGTGATCGCATGACAAACCCACTTCGGCTATTCGTGCTCTCTGCGCTCGGCCTTCTGGCCCTCACCGCCGCGGAAGCCTGGGCGCAACCGATCGGCACGTTTCGTTGGCGGACCGAGCCCTTTTGCAACATCGTGACGTTGACCGTCTCGCAGACCGAAGGCGTCTATACCCTCGACGGCTTCGACGAACCTTGCGGTGGCAACCCGCGACTTCCGCTCCACGGCGTCGCCATCCCACAGCCGAACGGCAGCATTACCTTCGGTCTCAGCGTGCTCAGCGTTCCGGGTGGCGCGCCGGTCAACCTGGAAGCCGCGATTACGCTGCCAACCGCGAGCGGCACCTGGCGCGACAGCGCCGGGAACACGGGAGCATTCACATTCAATCCTGCCAGTGCGCCCGGCAACCCGCGACCGCTCCAGACGCCAATCGGCCCGCAGGGGCCCGCAGGACCACCAGGATCGCAGGGCTTGCAGGGCCCGCAAGGGCCACAAGGCGTGATGGGCCCCACGGGTCAGACTGGCCTCCGCGGACCGAGCAACGTCTTCGCGCGATTCAGGCAGGAGATGGTCGACCTGCCCGATACCTTCGACAACTATGGAACGTTCAACTTCGGTAGAGAGCCGATTCTGACGCTGCCTCTGCCGGCCGGTCTCTTCCACATTCAAGCGAAGGGTTTCGCGTATGGAGCGGCAGGCAATGTCGGCTGTGTGTTGGTCGCGGGACCGAACGTCGATGCTGCCCTGACTACGCTCTACGCGAATACCGCCCTCCAGCCCGTGGTGATGCAGGTGCTCCATCAATTCACTTCGGCCGGCAATGCGGAGCTTCGCTGTACGGATTACGGTCAAGGGGTGAGGGGCCTGTACTGGATCAAGGTGCACGCGACGCAGGTCGAGTCGATCCTCAACTTGCCCGTGCCTTAGCTTCGCTCGAAATTCCGCTCGAGCTCTCGCTTGGTGATCCGCAGCATGACGGGACGTCCGTGCGGACACACCGTTGAATACGCGGTCTGGCGCAGCTCTTCGAGTATGTGCGCCATCTTCTCCATCGTCAGTGGATAGTTTGCCTTGACGGCGGCGTGGCACGCCGTGCTGGCGGCGATGCGCTTGAGCGCTTCCTGAATCTGCAGCCCTCGGTCCAGGCCTTCGAGGTCCTCGGCGAGGTTGCGGACCGCGCGTTCGCTCTCGTGGCGCTCCAGCAGCGCTGGAACCGCGGAGACGCGCACGCTGTCGCCCCCGAACTCCTCGATCTCGAAGCCGAAGCGCACCAGCTCCGGGGCACGCGCCATCAATGCTTCGCGCGACGCGGGCGGCAGGTCCAGGACCAACGGGACGAGCAGCCGCTGGCTTTCGAGCGTGCCGCTGTTCAGGCGCTCCATGATGCGCTCGAACAACACCCGCTCGTGCGCCACGTGCTGATCGATGATCGCCACGCCCTCGTCGTCGATCGCAATGATGAACGTGTCGCGGAACTGGCCAAGCGGAATGAGCGGGCGAACCGCATCCGGCGTGGCCGCGGTCCCCTGCACATTCAACACGCGCTCGACGGCAATTCCACCCTGGGCACCCTGCGCACCTTGTTGCGGTATCCACCGACTGGTATAGACACCGCCACCCAGGACGCCTGGAATGGCGGGCATCAGCGGTTGCGGCGGCGGCAGCACATCGGACGTCCGCAGCTGCAGCTGGGGCGCATGCTCGTGTCCCAAGGCGTCGACGATGGCGCGACGCACGATCTCATGGACCAGTGACTGCTCGCGGAATCGCACCTCGGCCTTCGTCGGGTGGACGTTGACGTCGACGCGGTCCGGTGGCACGTCCAGGAACAGGTGAACTTCCGGGCTGCGCTCGCGATTCGACGCGACGCTGTAGGCATCGAGAATCGCGTGGGCAATCGTCCGATCTTTCACGATGCGACGGTTGACGAAGACGTTCTGCGGCCCGCGCCGAGCGCCTTGTTCGGTGAGCGGCGCGATGAAGCCGGTGAGCAGCAGCCCTGAGGTCTCACGCGAGACGGGGACAAGATCGGGACGATCGCCGTAGAGCTGATACAGACGATCCGGCAGCCCGGTCACGGGCGGGCAACGCAGCACCGTGCGGCCGGCGCTGGTGAGGGTGAAGCCCACGTCTGGATACGACAGCGCGAGCTGCGTCACGACCTTGGAGACCTGCGCGGACTCGGCCGCGTCGGATTTCAGAAACTTCCGGCGGGCGGGCAGATTGTAGAAGACGTCAGCGACTTCGACGAGCGTGCCTTCCGGACCACCCGCTTCGACCATCGATTCGATGAGCCCGCCATTGACGCGGATCTCGGTCCCGCTCGGACTTCCCTTCGCCCGCGTGCGCAGGCGGAAGTGCGAGACCGAGGCGATGCTGGGCAACGCCTCTCCACGAAAGCCGAGGGTCGCGATTGCGGCGAGATCGTCCGCGCGCTGAATCTTGCTGGTTGCGTGACGCTCGAGACAGAGCCGCGCGTCCTCGGGCTCCATCCCCACGCCATCGTCTTCGATCCGGATCAGCTTCTTGCCGCCGTACTCGACGGTGATGGCGATGCGCGTTGCCGCCGCATCGATCGCGTTCTCGACGAGCTCCTTGACGACTGAGGCCGGCCGCTCGACCACTTCGCCGGCGGCAATCTGGTTCGCGAGGTCGTCGGGGAGGCGACGGATGCGTCCCATCAGCGCTGCTCCGCGACGTGAACTGTTTCGGGCATGTTTTACGCCCATTATAGAGGGCGGCGATCAGCGCCTGCCGCAGCGTCCAGCAGCCGTAAGCGATTCGTAAGCGGCTGGCGATCACTATTGCCGCTAAGGAGGGTCTATTGCCCCGCATCATCTGTGTACTCCTGCTTGGCGTCATCGGTCTTGGCGCGGTCGATGCGTCCGCGCAGGTCATTGGTACGTTCCGCTGGGAATGGAGCCGTTCTGCAATGTGTTGACGTTGACAGTCGAGCAACGTGGGAGTGTGTTCCTCCTGAACGGGTTCGATGAGCCGTGCGGCGGCAGCTTGCGGCTTCCGGTGCAGGGCCTCGCCGTACCGCAGCTGGATGGAATCATCACCCTGGGGTTGACCGTGTTGCGTCTTCCAGGCGGTGCACCCGTGAACCTGGAAGCGGCAATCAATCTGCCATCGGTGAGCGGCACGTGGCGTGACAGTGCCGGGAGCTCGGGCGCGTTTACGTTCGGCCCCACGGGCACCTCCGGTAGTCCTCGCCCGTTACAGGCCGCAACCGGGCCGCAAGGCCCCGTGGGACCGCCCGGGCCGCCAGGAGGACACGGGGCACCGGGCGTTCAAGGCCCGACCGGTGTACAAGGGGCGCCGGGCCCGGCGGGTACCGCGACTGCGTGGGGGAGGGTAAACGGATTCAATACCCCGTCCTTCGAGGTCAAGTCACCCAACGTCACCACCGTGACCCGGGTCGGTCTCACGGGCGATTGGTGCATCCAGTTCTCGGAGGCGATCCCCCTCGAGCGACGCAAGGCAGCGGTAGTCGGTGCCGGCTTTGCTACCGCCCTTGTCGCGAACCTCACCGGGGCTCTGCCCGGGGACCCTTGCCCCGGTGGCATCAGCATTATCGGGTACGCCGCCATCGGCAGCAGCGGGCAAGCAAACAACGCGTTTACCTTCGTCGTTCCCTGAACCAGTTCCTGGAGCTCTCCGCACGTGGTGTGGTTAGAGCCAGCCGGTGCGGCGGAACCAGGCGAACATGCCGGCGCTCGACACCAGCATGATCCCGACGATCCACCAGAACTGCACCGCGTCGCCGCCGGGAAACTCTGGCAGCGGGACGTTCATCCCGAAAAGGCCGGTGATGACCGTGAGCGGGCCGAACAACGTCGCGATCACCGCCACCAGCTTCGAGACTTGCGCGAGGCGATTCGAGACCGTCGCCAGGTGCGCGTCGAGGATCCCGGTGACGCGATCCTGGAACATCAACGCGTCGTCGGTCATGCGAACGAGCTGATCGTAGACGTCCCTGAACCGATACGCCATCTCCTGATCGATCAGGGGAAACTCCCTGCGCGCCAGGCGTCCGACGACGTCTCGCTGCGGGACGATGACGCGGCGCAGCCTCATGACGTCGTGCTTGACGGCGAGAATCTCTCCCATCAGGTTGCGGACGCGGTTCTCGACGACGCGCTCCTCGACCGCGTCGAGCCTGTCCTCCAGCTCGTCGACCTCGGGTCGATAGTGTTCGACCATGGTGTCGACGATGCGATGCATCAGCGCGACGGGCCCCTCGCTGAGGACGAACGCGTTGCGACCGCAGAGATCGGCCACGTGATTGATGCTTCGCCGCTTGCCATCGTGAACCGTGACGAGGTAGTTGGCCGAGAGGAAGAAGTCGACGTCGTAGGTGTCGAACACGTGCTCCTCCGGCTGGAAATTGATGCCGTGCATCACGAGATGTAAGTAGCCGTCGTAGCTCTCGACCTTGGGCTGGTTGGTCTGCTCGAGCGCGTCTTCGACCGCCAGCTCGTGCAGCTTGAAGGCCTCGCGCAGGATCTGGCCCTCGTCCGATCCGGGCTGCGCGAAGTCCGCCCACACAAAGGCGCCGGATTCAGCTGAGAGCCAGGCAGGGTCGAGGTCCGGAACGAGCTCGGTGTGGCGGTTGCGATTGATGAAGTAACGAATGACGGACACGCCAGGCAAGATTACATCACGGCCAGGATCGTGCTGTCGCGCGGCCGTAAGCGATTCGTAAGCGGCAGACAATCACTCTTGCTTCGAGGAACCCATGTCAAACGAGAACCCAGGTGAATCTGGCAGCACGCCAACGCCCTATCCCGAGATCACCGCGAAACCACTGGAGGTGACCCCGGAGCTCATCGCCTCGCACCTGACGATTGGTGGCAGCAGGGTGATGAAATGGCCGCCGTCGGTGCTCGAGCAGTTCGCGGCCGGGGAGATCGAGATCCACCGCTGGCTGCCGACCACGATTTCGGTGTCGCGCATTGCCGTGATGGTCGATCCAGCCCCGGGCGCCGAGCCGCCGCAGACCGTGTGGTCGCGCGTCACCATCCTCGGAACCGGCTGGGATCGGAACCGTCCGGTCTCGCTCAAGTGGAACAATGCCTGGGGGTTCCCGGGAACGTCGATCCCCTTGCCCGACGCCGCGCCCGGTCCCGGAGGGATTTTCTCGGTGGAGGTCGTGCACAAGACGGTGCACCGGCGGCACGGCGATTTCTACTGGGATTACAACCTCCAGCTGGTGCTCGTCGCACGGCAGACGCATCCAAACGGCGCGCCGCTGCTCGACGCGCACCAGCGCGGCATTCCGCCGCACGTCATCTGGCAATGGGTGCCGTGACGGCGGTCAGTGCAGTCATATCTGAGGGGTATAATCCGACGCTTACCCCCGTAAGCGTCGATGTCGAAACGACACGTTCGGCGAGCGCCACCGGCCAAGGTCATCGCGCCTCGCGCCACCCAAGTTGTGCGGCGGACCCGTGTCATCTCCCGCATCGGGCGCGCGCTGCGCAAGGGGGCGTGCTGGGTGGCGGCGCCGGCCGGCTACGGCAAGACGGTTGCGCTGATCGACTACCTGCAGAAGACGTCGGCGCCCCACATCTGGTACCGCGTCGACGAAGGCGATCAGGACATCGCGAGCTTCTTTCACTACATGAAGCTGTCGCTCACCGTCAAGCACGGGCGCCGCAGCCTTCCGGTGTTCGGGCCGGAGTATGCGGAGCTGCCACGCGAGTTCGCCCGGCGCTTCTTTCGCGACTATCTCGCGAAACTCCGACCGGGAACGCTGTTGGTGCTCGACGACCTGCACAACGCTGACGTACCGCAGTTCCGGGCCGTGCTCGCCGTGCTGCTCGAGGAGCTACCAGACACGCTGCGCTGTGCGTGCCTGAGTCGCACTCTGCCCACTCGAGAGCTCGCCGCCCTCGAGCTGCGGGGCCGGTTGTCCCTGGTCGATCAATCCGTTCTGGAATTCTCGGAGCGCGAAGCGCGGGCCCTCGTGAGCTCGCGCCTGCACCGCGCCGCCGCGTCCATCGAGCTCGCCAACGCACGGGGCTGGGCGGCCGGCCTCGTGCTGCTCGCCGAGCGCGCCTCGGCCGGTGGCTTTGCCGGCAGCCGGGTGCGTTTCGACGAAACGGCCGGCGCGCCCGCGGCGTTCGCACTGCTGGCCGGTCAGCTGCTCGACACGCTCGCGGACCGCGAGCGCGACGTGCTCATGAAGCTGAGCCTGCTGCCGGACATCAGACCGGAGACGGTGCGCGCGCTGGGCGGCGACGCCGGCCAGACGCTCCTCGACACGCTGCACGCGCGTCAGTTCCTGATCACGCGAGGTGAGTCGACGGAAGTGGTGTTCCACCTGCACGATCTGCTCCGCGACTACCTTCGCCTTCGACTGAAGACGGAGCTGGACGAGACCGCGCTGCGAAGCGCCCTCGAGCACGTCGCAGCGACCGTCGCTGAATTGGGGGATGTCGATACAGCCACCGATCTGGCGCTTCAGGCCCTGGCCTGGCCGCTCGCGCGGCGCCTGATCCACCAGCAAGCCGAGACCCTCCTGGCGCAGGGCCGGCGCGCCACGCTCATCGAACGCTGCGCGGCGCTGACCGCCGAGCAGCTCGATGCCTGGCTCTGCTACTGGCAAGGCGTGGCGACGGTGTCGGACGATGCCAAGGCCGAGTCGTGGTTTGCACGGGCGTGGGCGCTGTTCTCCGAGGCCAACGACGTTCGCGGCCTCAGCTTGACGGCGTCGCACGCCGTGCTGGCAAAGACCGACAGCTGGCGCACGCACGACGGTCTCGATGTCTGGACCTCGCGGGCCAACGCCCTGCTCGATCGGGACCTGGACGTGCTCGCCTCCCACGAACAACTGCTCGTGTGGGCCGGCCTGCTGCGCGCGGTCGACTACGCCGCCGAGTACCGCAGCGATGCCCCCGTCGTTCATCGCCTTACGGCTCGCCTGCTCGAGCGGTTGATGCGTTCGGGCGAGGGAGACAGCGCGACGTTGCGGCTGCTCGCCAGCGAGTCGCTCATCGAGCATGCCGGCTCGACCGGCCAGCAGGAGCTCTTCGAAAAAGCCGTCGACAGCGTCATCGACGACCTGCGCGCGCGCGAGGCATCGTCGTGGACGCGGGGGCTCTGGCTGGTGGCGTTTGGCGCGACCACGGCTCGCCATTTTCCGTTCTCGCGGCGCGGCTTTCCGTATGCCTCCCCTGACCAGGCCCTTCGTGCGGCCATCGCGATCGGCGAACGGGAATCCCTGCGTGGCGTCGAGTTCGGTGGCCTGTACCATTTGCAGCTCCACATGAAAGCGCGCAACGACTTCGCGGAGTTCGACGTCCTCGTCGCGCGTCTCGCGGAGATTGCGGACAGCCGCTACACGACGCAGGTTGCCGTGGTGGCGGACTGTCAGGCGGCGCTGCACACCATGCGGCGCAACTTCCCCGAGGCACATAAGGCGTGTGAACGTTTCATGACGGCGATCGAGGCGGCCAATGAGCCGCCGATCGAGCGTTGGCCACACTTCATCACGGTGTTCCAGGTCCTGCTGGCCGAGCGCCGACCGGAGGACGCCGCCGCGTTCCTCGAAGAGCGGCTCCCCCTCTTCGACGGTGCCATGCGTCGGCGCACCAACGCCTGCATCCTCGTGGCGCGCGCGTTTGCCGCCAAGTGGCACCACCCGGGTGCGCACGCCGACCGCTTGCGTGCCTGCCTGCACGAGGTCCGGGCCGTGAATTGGCCAACCATTCTGCTGAATACGCCGGACCTGCTGGCGGAGCTGTGCTCCGACGGTCTGGCGCGGGACATCGAGCCGGACCTCTGCCGATCGCTGATCGTGCGCCGGGCGTTGACCTCGCCGTCCGACCGAAGCCCGCGATGGCCCTGGCCGCTGAAGATTCACGTGCTTGGAGAGCTGCGGCTGGAACGGCACGGGCAACCCGTGGCCCTGGGCGCCAAGCCCCCGACGCGCTCGCTCGATATCGTGCGTGCGCTGGCGATTGCGAAAGATCACGTCTGCTCGCTCGAGGACCTGTACGAATGGCTGTGGCCGGATGCCGACGGCGATCAAGCCAAGCGCGCCTGCGAGCAGGCGCTGCACCGCCTGCGCAAGCTGCTGGAGGCGTCGGATCTCATCATCCAACGTGAAGGCAGACTGCGGCTGGCCGATGACAAGGTCTGGGTGGATCTCGACCACTGGGAGCGCGGGCTCGAGCGGGCGCTGGCGGCCGAGAAGCGCGGCGACGGCGAGGCGGATCTGGATGTGGTGTTCAGAGCGTTCGACGCGCCGCTTCTGCAGCACGAGCGCGAGGCGGCGTGGTCGCTCCCTGCCGTCGGCCGCGTGCAGCGCGCGTTCACCGACCTGACGATGCGCCTGGGCAAGCGGCTCGAGGATCGACAGGATCTCGCCGCGGCGCGCGGCCTCTATCGCCGCGCCGTCGACATTTACCCACAATCGGCGCCGCTTCAGGCGCTCATGTCCCGACTGCTCAGCCCGCCCCGATCTGCCGTAAGTGATTCGTAAGCGACCGACCATTAGGCTGATTCCAAGAGAGGAATGCCCTGGTGGTCCCATGCAGAAACCATTTCGCCTGCTCCTGCTCTTCGCGCTCGGCCTTCTGGCCCTGACCGCCGTCGAGGCGTGGGCGCAACCGATTGCCACGCTCCGGTGGCAGCTGCAGCCGTTCTGCAACGTCGTGACGTTGAACGTCACGGCACAGGGAAGCTCGATCTTCGCCGTTGACGGGTTCGACGATCAGTGCGGTGCCAGTGTGCGCGCGGGAGTGGTTGGCACCGCGTTCCTGAACCCGGATGGGTCAATCGGCATGGGGCTGAGCACGGTGATCGCGCCGGGCGGCGCGGTCGTGCACGTCGACGCGCGAATCAGCCTGGCGACGTTAACTGGCCCGTGGCGCGACAGCGCGGGCAATGGTGGAACGTTCGTCCCGACGCCGGGTCCAGGCGCCGGCGGAGCGCCGCGGCCCGTTCCCGCAAACGGCATCCCACCCGCGAGCATCACGAGCGGGCAGCTCGCGCCGGGCGCAGTTGGCGCCACGGCCGTGGCACCACAGAGTCTGAACGCGACACATCTGCTTGACGCACCGCGACAGGCATCCGCGGCGGGCCCCCAATATGTCGAGCTCATGGACAATGAGCCGACGGTCATGCGCTCGGTGACCTTGACCGTGCCAACGGCGGGTACGGTGATCGTGAACGCCAGCGGCTATTTGCAGCCTCTCGGCGCCGGGCGAGGTCAGTGCGTCATCACCACGGGCCTCTTTGACTCTGGTTACGCAACCGACGCGGTCTTGAACGGGTTATCGGGCCTGGCCCGCTTTCCGTTTGGGTTGACCCGGGCATTCGCCGTGGTGCCAGGCTCGTTCACCGTTCACCTCATGTGCATGCGACTTGCCGGGCAGCTCTGGATCGGGAACACGAGTCTGACCGCCTTCTTCATCTCGGGCGGATGATCGACCTCACGTAAGCGATTCGTAAGAGGGCGCGGCGCATCATGCTCAGCATGCCACATTGCCTTCGGCTCGCATGTCTCCTCGCGATCATGGTGCCGGCGCTACTGGCGGCGGACGCAACGGCGCAGCCACTCGCCACGCTGCGCTGGCAACTCCAGCCGTACTGCAACGTCGTCACGATCAACGTGGCGGCGCACGGCTCGATCTTCACGCTGGACGGTTTCGATGATCAGTGCGGCGCCAGCGTGCGCGCCAGCGTGGTTGGCACCGCGTTCCTGAACCCGGATGGGTCGATCGGCATGGGGCTGAGCACGGTGATTGCGCCGGGCGGCGCGGTCGTGCACGTCGACGCGCGGATCGATTTCCAAGCGTTGTCGGGAACGTGGCGTGACAGCGCAGGCAATCAGGGGAGGTTCGTCTTGACGCCAGGGGCTGGCACGGGCGGATCGGCACGGCCGGTGGCGCCCAATGGTCTCGCGGCAGGCAGCGTCACGACGGACCAGCTCGCCGCGGGCAGCGTCACCAGCCAGCAGATCGCCGCGGGCACGGTGAGCCGCGCTCACCTGGTGTCCGGCGCCGTCGGAGCGGCGCAGATCGACCCAGGGCAGGTGCAAGTTCGCATCACTGGCTCCTGCCCCGCAGGGCAGGCGATCACTGGGATCGGCGCGGACGGCTCCATCGCATGCGCGGCGATAGGTTTGGCAGGGTATGAGGTCGTGCCCGGCCCCAGCACGCAAGTACTACCAGGTGCTTATTCGGTCACGGCGAGTGCCGCCTGCCCGCCCGGCAAGCGGGCGATCGGCGGCGGCCAGATCACGAGCCTCTATGACCTCGTGAACACGGACTCCTACCCTACGAATAGCAACCGGACCTGGACCACATGGATGCGGAACATCGGAACCACTGCTCAGCACTTCACGCCCTATGCTATCTGCGCGTTCGTGCAATGACACAGTAGCTGGGCGGCCGACACCAGTTGGCTCTCCACTGAAAAAGGTGACATATGACGCATCTCCTTCGAGCCCTTTCCGTAGCCACGGTCGGTGCGTCGATCTTGATTCCGACGCAGGCGTCCGCTCAGTCTCTCGGAACCTTTCGGTGGCAACTGCAGCCGTTCTGCAACGTCGTGACCTTGAGCGTCACCGCGCACGGAAGCTCGATCGTCGCCCTCGACGGCTTCGACGACAATGCGGCGCCGGCCAGCGATCGAGTGTGTTCGGTACCGCATTCCTGAACCTCGATGGCACCGTCGGCATTGGCTTCAGCACGGTCCTCGCGCCGGGAGGCGCGTTCGTGCATATCGAGGCGCGCATCGATCTGGCCTCGCTGGGCGGTCAGTGGCGCGACAGCGCTGGGCGAGGCGGTCTCTTTACCATCACGCCAGCGTCCGGGACCGGCGGCACCCCACGCCCGTTGACGACGAGCACGGTCCTTGGCCACGAGATCGTTCTCGGTCCAAACGTGGACGTGTCCGCGGGCAGCCTCGCCCCTGCCGCGGCTCAATGCCCGGCCGGGAAGCAGGTGCTCGGCGGAGGGTACACGTTGAGCGGTGCCGGCTTGCGTGTCGAGGAGTCGGCGCCGGGAGGCGGTGGGCAGCGCTGGGTCCTGCTGCTCCGCAACGAGAGTGGGTCGTCCCGCAGCGGCCTTGCGTGGGCGATCTGTGCCGCCGTGCAATAGGCGGTGTCAGCTTCGCCGAACGGCGAGCGGCCCGCCCGACGGGACGCGTGTCATGATGACCGCATGCATATGCGGCGGTTCGGTCGGCTTGGTTGGCAGGTCTCTGAGATCGGGTACGGGATGTGGGGCATGGCCGGGTGGACCGGGTCGGAGGACGAGGAGTCGATGCGGGCCCTCGAGCGATCGGTCGCGCTGGGCTGTAACTTCTTCGACACCGCGTACGCGTATGGCAATGGACACAGCGAGCGGCTGCTCGGGCAACTGCTGCGGCAGCAGAAGGAACGGCGCCTGTACGTCGCCACGAAGATCCCGCCGAAGAACCTGCGCTGGCCGGCGACGTCGGATTACTCGCTCGATGAGGTCTTCCCCGCCGACCACATCCGCGAGTACACGGAGAGGAGCCTCGAGAATCTCGGCATGGCACGCATCGATCTCCAGCAGTTGCACGTGTGGAGCGACACGTGGGCCAACGATGAGCGATGGCAGCGGGCAGTCGACGATCTGAAGTCCCAAGGGCTCATCGCGGGATTCGGCATCAGCGTGAACCGGTGGGAGCCTGCCAACGTACTCGTCGCGCTTCGGACCGGCCTCGTCGACAGCGTCCAGGTCGTGCACAACATCTTCGATCAGGCGCCCGAGGACGAGCTATTTCCAGTGTGCCAGGAGCTGGACGTCGCCGTCATCTCGCGCGTGCCCTTCGATGAGGGGAGTCTCACCGGCACACTGACGCCGGAGTCGACCTGGCCCGATGGAGATTTTCGCAATATCTATTTCGGCGGCGACAAGTTGCGCACCACGCTCGAGCGCGTCGATCGGCTGAGGCCAGAAGTCCCTGCCGGCATGGACCTGCCGCAGCTTGCCCTGGGGTTCATCCTGCACCACCCGGCCGTGTCGACGACGATTCCGGGGATGCGGAAGCCGCGCCACGTCGAGCGCAACCTCGGCGTCTCAGATGCACCCGCTCTCACGTCGGAGATGATCGCTCGTCTCAGACCACACCGGTGGGACAGATCGACAGTGCTCCCGTAGCGCACATCCTGATGCCCTTGCACCGCCCTCTCGACGATGCTACCGTCGTCGTCGCCTGATGGGTCGGCACGACTTCCGCACTGCCCTCCGCGACCGACGCTCACGTCGCAACTTGGGTTGTCGTCAGGAGGGGGCATGCAGCGGCGATCACTTGAGAACCGTATAGAACGTCTGGAAGGCCGTATGACCGCAATGGAGCAACTACCAGGACGCATCGATGCGCTGACCGAGCGGGTTGATGGGTTGACAACTCAGGTTGCGGCGCTCGCAACGCGAGTGAACCAAGTGGCCGATCGAATCGATGAATGGGCCAAGGATGTGATGAATCAGGCACGGGCTCTGCACGAAGACGTCATCAACCGCATCAAGCTCATCGGAGAGAGCGATGCGTGGCGGGTGGAGGGGTCTTGATTCGGTCGATCTGCATCTCGATGGTCCTGGCGGCGAGTCTTACAGCGACTCTACACGCTGGCGCAGACGACGAAGCCGCAATCCGGAAGGTCGTCGAGGAACAGGCGGCGGCGTGGAACGCGGGCGACGGTGCCGCCTATGCGAAACGTGTCGCACCAGATGCGGCGTTCACGAATCTGTTCGGCATGGTAATGTACGGCGCGCCGGCATTCGCCAAACGCCACATCGAGATTCTGTCGACCTTCTACAAGAGGACGACGAAGAAGCATGTCATCCGGCGGATTCGCTTCGTCACGCCAGACGTCGCGATCGTCGATATCGACAACGAGCTGCGGGGCGTGAAATCGATGCCCGCCGGCATCGCGGTCCCACCGGACGGCGTGCTCAAAACACAGTTGATGGAAGTATTCGTCCGTCGCGCCGGCGAATGGTGGATCGAGGCCTACCACAACGTCGACGTCAAGCCGTCCGCGCCCATGCAGCCGTAAGCGATTCGTAAGGCGGCGTCTGTCACCGTGACGTTGGAGGTAACGTTCGTCATGGGGACATGCGTGTTTACTTGGTCGGCCCTGGCCTTTGCGGTCGCGATGACCGCGCTTCCCGTCTCGGCGCAACCCATCGGTACTTTCCACTGGCGCGCCGAGCCCTATTGCAATCTGTTCACCCTCACGATCACACAAACCGGTGGCGTTTTCCTGCTGAACGGATTCGACGAGTCGTGTGACGGCAACCCAAGACTGCCCGTGCAGGGCGTGGCGGTGCTGCAGAACAACGGCAGCGTCACGTTGGGTTTGACCGTGCTCAGCATTCCCGGCGGCATGCCAGTCAATATCGAGGCCGAGATCAGCCTTGCGACCGTCAGCGGCACCTGGCGGGACAGCGCGGGCCGCAGCGGTCCCTTCTCCTTCAATCCCAGCGGCACGGTAGGAGGCCCGCGGCCGCTGACGCTCTTGTCGGGGCCGCAAGGCCCTGCGGGACCAGGTGGACCGCAAGGACCCGTGGGTCTGCAAGGGCCTCAGGGGTCTCAAGGGGCTCAGGGGCCGCCAGGTCCCGCCGGGACTGCCACGGCGTGGGGAAAGGTTCGGGGCTACCTCTTCGTAGGAGAAAACTCCCCTCCGACGGTACTCAACGGTTCGCCGAACGTCGCCGGCGCCACGCGGGTCTCCGCCGGCCACTATTGCGTGTCGTTCAGTCCAGCCATTTCTGCGGAACGGCTGCGAGGCGCGGTGATTTCCGGTGCGTACGGAAACAACGTGGTCGTCGCCGTGTCCTCGGACACCGGTTGTACCTCGACCCAGCTGGGCGTCCGCCTGTTGGAAAACGGCGTCCAGGCGAACGGCGATTTCACCTTCATGGTGCCATGATCGCTCCTTGCCGCATTTGCGGTACGTAGCGCAGGCCTTCAGGCCTGCCGCGGCAATCTCTTGAAAAGCCGGGCCTCTGCTCGGCAGGTCTGAAGGCCTGCGCTACGTACAATTCCAGTTGCGCAGCGCTAATCGCCGACTTTGACTTGCAGGGCCGCCTGCGCGGCGGCGAGACGCGCGACCGGGATGCGGTACGGCGACGCGCTGACGTAATCCAGGCCGACGCTCTCGAAGAAGTGCACCGACGCGGCATCACCGCCGTGCTCGCCGCAGATGCCGATCTTGAGATCCGGCCGGGTCTTGCGTCCGAGCTGTACACCCGTGCGAACCATCGCGCCGACCCCGACCGTATCGATGGTCGCGAAGGGATCCTTGTCGAGGATCTTCTTCTCCTGATACACCCGCAAGAACTTGCCGGCGTCGTCACGCGAGAAGCCGAACGTCATCTGCGTCAGGTCGTTGGTGCCGAACGAGAAGAACTGCGCCTCGGTCGCGATCTCATCCGCCGTGACTGCGCCCCGCGGCACTTCGATCATCGTGCCGACGAGGTACTTGATCTTGACCTTTTGCTCCTTCATCACCTCGGCGGCCACACGATCGACGATCGCTTTCTGGCCGCGCAGCTCCTTCACGAGACCGACGAGCGGGATCATGATCTCGGGGACCACCTTCATCCCTTCTTTCTGGAGCTTGCACGCCGCTTCGATGATCGCCCGCGCCTGCATCTCGGTGATCTCGGGATAGGTGATGCCGAGTCGCACGCCGCGATGACCGAGCATCGGGTTGAACTCGTGCAGCTGCTCCACGCGCGCGAGGAGCGTGCGCTTCTCTGCGAGCTCCTTCTTGGAGCCGTTCTTGGCCTCGAGCGTCGCAACCTCCACCATGAGGTCCTCGCGCTTCGGCAAGAACTCGTGCAGGGGCGGGTCGATGGTGCGAATAGTGACCGCCTCACCATGCATGGCTTTGAAGACACCGTAGAAGTCTTCGCGCTGCAAGGGCAAGAGCTCTGCGAGCGCGGCGCGGCGGTCGGCTTCGTTGTCCGCGAGGATCATCCGCTGGACGATCGGAATGCGGCCTTCGCCGAAGAACATGTGCTCCGTTCGACACAGGCCGATGCCACGCGCGCCGAACGCGTAGGCCAGCTCCGCTTGATCGGGCAGATCGGCGTTGGCGCGAACGCCCAGGCGCCGGAACTTGTCGGACCAATTGAGCAGGGTGTTGAAGCGCGTGTAGATGTCCGAATCGGCGGCCTTCAACTTGCCCGCCAGCACCTGGAGAATCTCGCTCGGCTGCGACGCGACCTTCGCCAGCTTCACGTCGCCGGTGAGCCCATCGAACGAGACGAAGTCCCCTTCCTTCACGGTCTGTCCGTTGACCGTGAACGTGCGTGAGCGCTCGTCGATCGCGAGCTCTCCGGCGCCGACCACCGAGGGCTTGCCCATCTGCCGGCCGACGACGGCCGCGTGCGAGGTCATGCCGCCGGTCGCCGTGAGGATGCCTTGCGATACCCACATCCCGTGGATGTCATCGGGCACCGTCTCTCGCCGTACCAGAATCACCGGCTTGCCCTGATTCGACCACTCCACCGCATCGTCTGCCGTGAACACGGCGTGTCCGGACGCGGCCCCGGGTGACGCCGGCAGGCCCGTCGTGGCCACCGGAATCTGCTTCCACTCCTTCGAATCGAAACCGGGAGCCAGCAGCTGCGACAAGGATTCGGGCTCCACGAGCAGGATGGCTTCCTTCGGCGAGATCAGCTTCTCTCTTACGAAGTCCGTGGCGATGACCACCGCGGCATACCCGGTGCGCTTGCCGTTCCGCGTCTGCAGCATGAAGAGCCGCTCGTCCTGGATTGTGAATTCGAAGTCCTGAACGTCCCGGTAGTGCTTCTCGAGCCGCGTCGTGATGTCGCGCAGTTGCTTGTAGGCCTTCGGCATCACCTGCTCGAGCTCACGAATCGGCTGTGGCGTACGGATGCCGGCGACCACGTCCTCGCCCTGCGCGTTGATCAGGAACTCGCCGTAGAACTCCTTCGCGCCGGTCGCGGGATTCCGCGTGAATCCGACACCGGTGCCCGAACGGTCGCCGGTGTTGCCGAACACCATCATCTGGACGTTGACGGCGGTACCGAGCGAGTCGGGGATGTCGTAGATGCGGCGATACTCTTTGGCGCGCGCGTTGTTCCACGAGCGGAACACGGCATTGCGCGCCATGCGCAGCTGCTCGTTCGGATCTTGCGGGAAGTTCCGCTTGGTCTCCTTCTTCACGACCCGCTGATAGCGCTGCACGACGCCACGCAGATCGTCTTCGGTGAGCTCCGTATCCTGATGGACGCCGCGCGCCTTCTTCACCGCCTCGAGCTCGTGCTCGAACTTGTCCTTCGAAATCTCGAGGACGACGTTGCCGAACATCTGAATGAAGCGGCGATAGCTGTCGTAGGCGAAGCGTCCGTTCGAGGTCCGCAGCTTCAGGCCCTCGACCGCCTTGTCATTCAGGCCGAGGTTCAGAATCGTGTCCATCATCCCGGGCATAGAGAACTTCGCGCCCGAGCGCACCGACACCAGCAGCGGATTCTCGGTCGAGCCGAGCGTCGCGCCCGCCGCCTTTTCGAGCTTGCGCACGCTGGCGACGATCTCATCTTCGATCGCCGGCGTCAGCTTGTTGCCGAGCTCGTAGTAGAGATTGCAGGCCTGGGTCGAGATCGTGAAACCTGGCGGGACCGGCAAACCCGCGTTGGTCATCTCGGCGAGGCCGGAGCCTTTGCCGCCGAGCGTGTCCTTCATGGTGCGATCGCCGTCGGCCTTGCCGTTGCCGAAGAAGTAGGCGTACTTCGAGGCGCCTCGCTGCCGGCGTGCCTGCGTGCCTGGCGTGCTCTTGGTGCTCGAGGGACGACCTGCCGCTCTGGCCGTCTTCTTCGTCGTCTTCGTGTTCTTGCTCTTCCGCGCCGCGCTTTTTGCCATTGCCACCACTACTCCTGATTGTCCGTCTGGGAAACGATCTCCGAAACATCTGCGAGCCGCAAGACCAGCTCCTCCAACCGCCGCATCAATTGCAATCGCGCTTGCCGCAGCTGGGCATCCTCAGCCATCACCAGGACTTCATCGAAGAACCGCGCCACGGTCGGGCCGAACTTCGACGCTTCGGCAAACGCTTGCCGATATCCCTGTCCGGACGAGACGGCTGCTTGAATCACGGGCTCTCGCTCGTCGATTTCCTTGAGCAGGGCCACCTCCGCAGGCGCCGTCAACAGCGTGTCGAGGCTCTGATCGGGCGTGGCCTGGGCACCATCGAGGTTCTTGGCGATGTTCCGCACGCGTTTGAAGAGCTGCGCCAGCTGCTTGAACTCGTTGGTCTCGGCGAACTCGGGCAGCACTTCCAGCTTGCGACGGGCCGTCAACGGACTGAGGCTGGCCGGCTCGCCGTGCGTCACCGCACGGACGTTGCGGACGTCGTATCGCCGCTGCTCCAGCACGAAACGGACGCGATCGATCACGAACGCCCAGAGCGCCGCCCGGGCCTCGGCGTCGAGCGTGACGCCGCGCTCGGCGAGGCCCGCCTGCGCCTGGTCGACGAGGCGACCGAACGGCAGACGACGGTCAGCGCCCGAGAGCTCGGGTAGATCGACGAGCAGTCGTACCAGGCCCTGCGCCGCGCGCCTCAGGCCGTACGGATCGCGGGACCCGGTTGGGCGCTCGCCACCGGCAAACATCGACACGAGCGTGTCGAGCTTGTCGGCCATCGACACGGCCGCCCACACGCTGGCCGCCGATCCGAGCCGCTCGAAGCTCGGGAGCGCCTCGGTGTCGCCGCCACTCGGCTGATAGTGGTAGTAGATCGGCTTCCACACCAGCTCCGGCAGGCCGTCCTCCCGCGCGTAAATCCCGCCCATCGTGCCCTGTAGCTCTGTGAGCTCGCGCACCATCTCGGTGGCGAGGTCCGCCTTGCACAATCGCCCGGCTTCCGCGGCGTGCCCCGCAAGCTCCGGGTGGCCGAGGGCCTCGATAGCGAGCCACCGCGCGAGCCGTTCGACTCGCCGGGCCTTGTCGAGATAGCTCCCGAGCTTCTTGTGGAAGAGCACCGTGTCGAGCCGCTCGACGCGCGCTTCGAGCGGCTGCTGACGATCGGCTTCGTAGAAGAATCGGGCATCGCGCAGGCGCGCGGTGAGCACGCGCTCCAGGTTGCGCGCAATCAGCTCTGGCTTCTCCGGGGCGGTGTTGAGCACGGCGAGAAACACGGGCAGCAATCGCGAGTCGCTCAGCACGGGAAAGAAGTGCTGATGATGAATCATGGTGGTCGTCAGGATTTCGTGCGGGAGCGCCAGGAACTCCTCGGCGAAGACGCCGGACACGACCGCGGGATACTCGACGAGGTCGGGCACTTCCTGCAGCAGCGTCTGACCCACCAGCGCCGTGGCGACGCGCCCCCCGCGGCGACGAGCTTCGCTATCGAGCTCGCGGGCAATGCGATCCTGACGCTCGCTGCGCTCCAGCATGACGAAGTTCTCGGCGAGCCGCTTCCTGTAGTCCTCGAAGCTCTTGACCTTGATCGCCCGGCCGGCGCGCCCGCTCGTGGTCAGGAAGCGATGCCCGAACGTCACCGGGCCGGACCGTACTTCCTGCACCAACGGTCCTTGCGCGAGTGTGGTGCGGAAGATGGTGAACGGGACCACCCGGCCGCCATACAGAAACAGGATCCAGCGGATCGGACGTCCGAACGGCAGCTCACCCCGCCCATCATCGAGGGTCGCGTCCCACCGCATCGAGCGGGGAAACGGCATATCGCGAAGAACCCCAGCCAGCACGTCGGGTAAGACGTCGACGGCGGCGCGTCCGCGCTGCTGCTTCTTGACCGACAGATACGTGCCCTTGGCGGTCTCGAGTCGTTCGAGCTGGTTCGCCTCGAGGCCGTGCTTCTTCGCGAAGCCGACGGCCGCTGGCGTGGGCTGCCCGTCGGCGTCGAACGCCGCGGCAACGGGCGGACCTGTCAGCACCTCTTCCAGATCCGTTTGCCGCTCCGCCAGGCGACCGATGCACACGGTGAGACGCCGGGGTGTGCTGTAGGTTTCGATCGGCGCCGCCGGGGCAAGGCGAAATTCCTTCAGCCGCGCGCCGAGCCGCGCGCCGATCTCACTGGTCAGCGTCGGCATCCAACTCGCCGGAATTTCTTCCGTCCCGATCTCGATGAGCAGCTCTCGGTCCATTACGAATCTTCCGCCGCGGTCGCCGCCGCGGCGGCGTCGGCCTCGGCCTCGGCCGCGTACTGTTTGCAGATTGCCACCGCGAGCTGGCGTACGCGCAGGATATACGCCGTTCGCTCGGTCACGCCGACGCTTCCGCTGGAGTCCAGCAGATTGAACAGGTGCGAGCACTTCAAGCAGTGCTCCAGCGCCGGGATGAGCAGTCCAGCCTCGCGCAGCTTCTGGCCGAACTCGAAGGTGCGATCGAACAGGTCGCGGTGGAACGCGCCGAAGCTCGCGGCATCGATGCCCGTGCCTTCGTTGAAGGCATAGCGCGACTGCTCCACCTCTTCGCGGAACCGCACCTCACGATACGTCACACCAGGCGCCCACTGCAGATCGAAGACGTTGTCCACCTTCTGCAGGAACATGGCGATGCGCTCGAGGCCGTAGGTGATCTCCGCGGACGTCGGCGCGAGATCGACGCCCCCCACCTGCTGGAAATACGTGAACTGCGTGATCTCCTGGCCGTCGAGCATGACCTGCCACCCGATGCCCCACGCGCCGAGCGTCGGCGACTCCCAGTTGTCCTCCTCGAAGCGGATGTCGTGCGCCCGTGGATTGATGCCGCACGCTTCGAGGCTGTCGAGGTAGATCTGCTGCACCTCGTCCGGGGAGGGCTTCAGGATCACTTGAAACTGCAGATGCTTGAAGAGACGGTTCGGGTTCTGGCCGAAGCGGCCGTCATCCGGCCGGCGCGACGGCTGCACGTAGGCGACGCTCCACGGCTTCGGCCCGAGCACGCGGAACAGGGTCTCGGGATGAGACGTGCCGGCGCCGACTTCGACGTCCAGGGGCTGTTGAATCAGGCATCCGCGCGAGGCCCAGAAGGCGGACAGTTTGAGGATCAGATCCTGAAGGGTCACTACGATTTCTGCCTCAGCTCGTTGACGACTCGCACAGACTTGAGCTCTTTCTCGAGGTGCGTCGCGATCAGCGTCCGATGAGCGCGCTCCAGCTCTCGCAGCACGCGCACCGGCGCGTTGAGCCCGCCAACCTCCGCCGGCGTCACATGCCGCGTGCCGTTGACGAACGCGAGCGCCTGGTCGGAAAGATCCAGATCCGGTGGATAGACGCCTTGCAACCGCAGCAACCAGCACTCGAAGTACCGTGCCAGCGCCTCGGCCGCGATGCCCGTGGTCAGTGCTTCCAACGCCGCCGATCCCAACCGAAACATCCGCTCGTCGGCGTCGGCGTCCGCCGCCCACGCATCGATCAACTCGGCGAAATAGTGACTGTAGCCGAGCGCCTCGAGGCTCGCCGCCCCCATCGGCGATCGAACCGTCTCAGCGTAGTTCAGCCCCACGAGCTCGCGCCGCTCCTTCTCGAAATACGCGACACGCGCCTCGGTGAGTGGCTCCAGCGCGCCCCTGAACCGCGACCGCGGCCGACGCGCGCCCTGCGCCACACCGCGCTTCTTCCCGCGATCCCGGGTCAGGAAGACGACGATGCGATCGGCCTCCCCCAGCTTGTAAGTGCGGAGGATCAGAGCATCAGCCGTGTAGAGCGGCACGTTGGCGACCCATTCTATCTTGAACGCGAAGAACACGAAGAACGCTATGCCGCCAGGTAGCGGACGAAGATCGTCGCGAACCCCAGGAAGGTCGCAAATCCCACAACGTCGGTGAAGGTCGTGATGAACACCGACGAGGCCAGCGCCGGATCGATTTTCAGCGCCTTCAATCCGAGGGGAACGAGCGTGCCGGCCGTCGCCGCGACGACCATGTTGCACACCATCGCCATCCCGAGCAGCAGGCCCAACATCGGATCGCCCTTGGCCAGCCATGCGACCGCGGCCGCCATCATGCCGAGGATGATGCCGTTACCCAATCCCACCGCGACTTCCTTGAGGAGCGCCTTCCTCGCGTTGGTCCACGACAACTCGCCGAGCGCCAGACCGCGAACGACGACCGTCAACGTCTGCGTGCCGGCGTTGCCACCCATGCCGGCCACGATGGGCATGAACACCGCCAGGGCCGTCGCCTGCCTGATCGTTCCCTCGAAGAGCGCGACGACCGATGCCGCCAGGAAGGCGGTCGCGAGGTTGATCCCGAGCCACGGGAGGCGCTTGCGCAGCGCCTCCACGGCCGGTGTGCCGACGCGTTCGTCGCCCGAGACGCCCGCGAGCCGCAGCAGGTCCTCGGTCGCCTCGTCCTTGATGACGTCGATCACATCGTCCACCGTGATGACGCCGACGAGCTTGTTCTCCTCGTCGGCCACCGGCACGGCGAGCAGGTTGTACGACGCCACTAGCCGCGCCACCTCTTCCTGGTCGGTGTCGACCCGGACGCTGATGACGTCGGGCGTCATGATGCGCTTGAGCGGCGTCTCGGGTGCGACGAGCAGGAGTCGGCGAAGCGAAGTCACGCCGACGAGATGTCGCCGGGCATCGACGACGTAGAGATAGAAGACCATCTCGACGTCGCGCGACGATTGCAGCGCGGTGATGGCCTCACCGACGGTCAGGTCCTCGCTGAGGGCGAAGACGCTGGGGTTCATGATGCGGCCGGCCGTCTGCTCGCCGTACTCGAGCAAGCTCTCGACCTGCCCCGACTCGCGCCGCCGCATCAACTCCAGGACTTCGCGGGAGAGCTCGTCGGGCAGATAGTCGATCAGCGCCGCCGCATCGTCGGACGGAATCTCCTGCAGGAACTTCGCGATCTCCTCTGCGGAGCGACCGGTGAGCAAGGCGGCGCCACGCTCGGGCCCCATCTCGCTGACGGTCTCCATCGCCAGACGCACGTTCCGCTCGACGAGGAGGCTGAAGATGGCGTTGCGTTCGTGGTCTGGCAGATCGCCCAGGATCTGGGCCAGATCGGCCGGATGCTGCTTTTGCAGCAGATTCTGGAGGTTGGCGGTCGCACCGATCCGCAGCAGTCGCCGGACCGAATCGAACACGACATCCATTCTTCGCTGCGGCGCCATCCTGAAGGCCTCAGTTGCTCGTGCTTGCTACAACCGGGCAAATGTAACACGGCGCACGGTGGACCTGCGGTGTAGGGCGGCTCGCGAGCCGCCCCTACCCTGTTGGGTCGTCGGCGGCGATGGAGGTGCGGTGTAGGGGCGGCTCGCGAGCCGCCCCTA
>DAINCF010000023.1:0-25956 GCA_036732565.1 Vicinamibacterales bacterium | reverse complement strand
ACAGCCCCTTCCACAAGCGCCGGCGTTGCGGGGGGCGACGTCGTACACCATGTTCGTCGGGCAGCGCGCCTTGGGCCGCGAGGACGTCGCGGTGGCGCGCGAAGCCGATGGATGGGTCATTCGCGGCACCAGTCAGGCCGGCCCCCCGGTCGACATCGTGACCCGCGTGGCGGAAATCCGTTACACGGCGGAGTGGCGGCCGACCGCGATGACCCTGGAAGGGACGGTCCGCGGACAGGAGACGCGGATCACCACCACGTTCGCAGGTGGAGAGGCCACGAGCGAGATTGCGATCGGCGGTGCCGAGGCCACCAAGAAGGTCGATAAGGTCTCGGCGGATACCATCGTGCTTCCCAATGCCTTTCTGGGGTCGTACGCCGCGCTGTCTCGTCGGCTCGTCGGCGCCAAGGCCGGCTCGATCCTCCACGCCTACATTGCGCCGCAGGCCGAGCTCGAGCTCACGGTCGACGGCACGTTCAGCGAGCAGATTGAGACGCCGAAGCAGACCATCGCCGCGACGCGCTACGCGCTGACCCTCGCGCCGCCGGCGCCCGCGCCGAGCGTGCAACTGAACGTCTGGGCGGATGCCGACGGCACGTTGCTGCGCCTGAGCGTGCCTTCGCAAACGCTGGAGATCGCGCGCGAGGACATCGCGTCGGCGGCGACGCGCACCAGCGCATTTTCCCTCCCCGGCGACGAAGCCCTGCGGATTCCCGCGGTTGGCTTCAATCTCGCGGCCACTGTCACCAAGCCCTCCCGCCGGAGCGCGGAACCCGAAGGTGGGCCGCGGAACGGAGCCGGGAAGCTGCCGGCACTGGTGCTGGTCGGCGGCTCGGGTCCGACCGATCGTGACGGATACGCCTTCGGCATTCCGGTCATCGGGCAGATGGCGCGCGGCCTCGTCGAGGCCGGCTTCCTCGTCGTCCGCTACGACAAGCGCGGTGTCGGTCAGAGTGGCGGGCGCACCGAGACCGCGACGCTCGCCGACTACGCGGAAGACGTACGCGCGATTGTCAGGTGGCTGTCGGATCGCGACGATGTGGACGACAAGCGCATCGGTGTCGTGGGACACAGCGAAGGCGCGCTGGTCGCGATGCTCGCGGCGCGCCGCGACAATCGCGTGGCCGCGCTCGCCCTGGTCGCCTCCCCGTCGACAACCGGCGCGGAGCTCGTGCTCGAGCAACAGCGACACCTGCTGACGCAGGCGAAGACGGCCGAGTCGGAAATGCAGGAGAAGATCGCGCTGCAGCAGCAGATCAACCAGGCCGTGACCACCGGACAAGGCTGGGACGCGATTCCCGCGAACGTGCGCCGTGCAGCGGACACCCCCTGGTTTCAGAGCTACCTGCTCTTCGATCCGCCGGCGGTGATGAAGGAGCTTCGTCAACCCATCCTGATCGTGCAGGGCGCGCTCGACACGCAGGTGCCGCCACATCACGCCGAAAAGCTCGCGGCGCTCGCCCGCGCCCGAACCCGTAAGGTGGCCACCGATGTCGCCGTCGTGCCTGGCGTGAACCATCTGCTGGTGCCGGCCTCAACCGGCGAAGTCGACGAGTACGGCTCGCTCGGCGACCGAGAGGTCGCCAATGCCGTCACTTCATCGATCGGCACCTGGATGGCGAAGACGTTTCAGGCGATCAGGTGACATCGCAGGCAGGCGATGCTCACGTAGGGGCGGCTCGCGAGCCGCCCCTACACCGTTCCAGCACCTATTCGTACCTCAACGCTTCGATCGGATCCATCCGCGCCGCGCGGATGGCGGGGACGATGGCGCTGATGAGGCCGACGAACATCAGGATGGCCGTGCAGGTGCCGAGGAGCTCGACCGAGAGCAGCAGGTGAATGTCCGCGGTCTTCGAGGCATCGTCCAGCAGCTCCGCGAGGAACGGCCGGGGGCTGAACGCCAGCACGAGGAGCCACGACGCC
This sequence comes from Vicinamibacterales bacterium, assembly GCA_036732565.1. GTDB lineage: Bacteria > Acidobacteriota > Vicinamibacteria > Vicinamibacterales > UBA2999 > JAIVJN01. Next base: position 24,030 of record DAINCF010000023.1, on the reverse strand, counting down.
AGGACACCGAGCACGCCGCCGGCGAACGCCGTCACCAGGCCTTCGAGCAGGAACTGCAGCAACACCGCGCTCTTCCGCGCCCCAAGCGCTTTGCGGATGCCGATCTCCTTGGTGCGTTCCGTCACGGACACGAACATGATGTTCATCACGCCGATGCCGCCGATGGCCAGCGTGAGGATGCCGATGAAGCCGAGCACCAGCTTCAACCCCAGCACCATGCCCGACGTGGTCTGCTGAATCGAGCTGGAACCGAACAGCCGGACCGCGCGCTCGTCGTCCGGATTGAAACCGAGGCGCTTTCCCAACAGCTCCCGCACCTGCTTCGTCGCCTCGTCTTCCTTCGCCGGATCGACGGCCTGGTAGACCATGGTGGTCGAGAACTCGGTGTTCCAGAGCTGACCCGCCGTCGTGTAGGGGATGAAGATCGACAGCCGATCGGGCCGCAGGTAGTTGGAGAGCTGCACCTTCTCGCGCTGCACGCCGCCGACCTCGAACGACATGCCGCCGATGCGGATGCGCTGACCGACGGGCGGCACGCCGCCGAACATCTTGCGGGCGACCTCACTGCCGAGAAACGCCACGCGGCGCTGCAGCCGTGTGTCCTCAGCGTCGAAGAAGCGCCCGGCCGCCACCCACTGACTGCGCATGATCGCGTATTCGGGCGATACGCCGCGCACCAGATACGACCCCTGTTTCGTGCCCCACGTCACCGGGAAGTCGCGCGTGAACTCGGGGCTGACGTACTTCACGAACGGGACCTCGGCCACGGCGAGGATGTCCTCTTCCTTGAAGCGAACCGGTTTGCCCGCTCGTTCGCCGCCCGCCTGCATGCTGGTCTGACCCGGCCACGCGATGACCACGCCGTCGCCGAACGCGCCCCTGAAGCCTCGCGCGAGCGCATCACGAAAGCCGTTGCCATAGGCCAGCAGCATCACGACCGACACGATGCCCCACGAGATGCCGAGCATCGCCAGCATCGCCCTGGTACGATTCCTCGCCAGGCCGATGAACGCTTCGCGAACGATCTCCCTCAGCAGTTGCATGGCTGGCTCATGCTTCGTACCGCAACGCCTCCACCGGTGGGAGCTGCGCCGCGCGGCGTGCGGGATAGCTCGATGTCACGACACCAATCAGCACGAGTGTGGCGAGCGCCATCGCACCCGCTTGCCAGGTAATCACCATGCCCTGGAACCGCGCCGGCATCGGCGCCAGATTCACCAGGGCGCACAGGCCGAGCGCCGCCACGAAACCCATCGTGCCGCTGACCATTGTCAAGAAGAACCCTTCGAGGAAGAACTGTCGCGAAATCGCCGATGTGGTCGCACCCAACGCCTTCCTGACGCCGATCTCACGCGTACGCTCGCGCACGGAGACGAGCATGATGTTCATCACGCCGAGGCCACCTAGCGCCAGCGTGATCACGCCGACCACGCTGAAGAATTGCCGCATGGCGCCGATCATGCGGCCGAACATCAGGCTCTCGAGCGAGGTGTCCCACACCGACAGCGCGTCACGATCGGCGGGATCGAACTCCTTGTGCGCGGCCAACACGCGGCGGACGTCCTTCGCGAGCGGCCAATCGATGTCCGAGATGCGCCCGCTGCGCGCGTCCAGCACGGCGGGCAGCCCATCGACGACACCGGCACGCGGTGCGACGATGATCTGCGAGACGGTTCCTGGCGGCGCGTCGAGCCGTGGGAAGTCTTTGGCCATGGCCTCGAACGGGACGAACACCTTGTCGTTGTCGGGACCGCTGTAGTTGCTATCCTGGTTCTTCTTCCGAATCTTGCCGATCACCGTGTAGGGCAGGCCATTGATCTGGACGGTCTCGCCGAGCCCTTCGCGGGCGCCGAACAGCTGCGCCCAGGCGTCCGCGCCGACGATCGCCACGCGCCGCGCTTCGAGGTCATCCGCCTCGACGAAATGCCGGCCGTGCTCGATATCGATGGTGCGAATCGCCTGATACTGCGGCTCGATGCCGTGGACCGACAAGGACGCGGCGTTGAAGCTGCTCTTGATCCGCAATCGCCGGTTGATCTCCGCGCTGACCACGGCGACGAGGCCGGCTTCGCGCTCGATCGCGCGTGCATCGTCGGCGGTCAGCAGAATGCGACGGCCGGCGCGCTCGCCACCCGCTTGCGTGGTGGTCCGTCCGCCCCAGACGATGGCGATGTTGCGGCCGAGCTCCTGCAACACCGCTTCGTTGCCGCGTTTGAACCCTTCGCCGGTCGCCGACAAGACGACGACCGCAATGATGCCCCACAGGATGCCGAAGCACGTGAGGAAGCTGCGCAGCTTGTTCGCGCGCAGGTTGTCGAACGCTTGAGTGAGGGCTTCGGACATCGTCGGCTTGAGGCTTGAGGCTTGAGGCTTGAGGCTTGAGGCTCCCGGCCATCGGCCATCGGCCATCGGCGGCGCCTTCGGCGCCTGCTGGTAGCCGCGGGCTCCGGCCGCGGCGCTGTGAGCTGATAGCCGATTGCCTATCCCGGTAGCACTACCCTGTCACCTTGTTTCAGACCGTCCAGCACCTCGGTGCGGGTACCGTTGCCGATGCCGACCTTGATCGGCACGCGCCGGCGGCCGCGCTCGGCGCCGGGATCCGCGACGTCGACGGAGGCGTTGCGCTTGTCGTCGTAGGTGATTGCGCTTTCAGGGATGACGAGCGTATCGGCGTGTTCCTCGAGCACGATCTCGGCGTTCGCCGTCATGTTCGCCTTGAGCTCGCCCCCCGGGTTGTCGATGGACACTTCCACCTCGAACGTCGTCACGTTGTCCTTCTCGACGCCGATCGGCGAGATCTGGGTGACGCGGCCGTGGAAGACGCGATCGCGGAAACTCTCGGCGGTGATGCGCGCCGGCATGGCGAGCCTGACGAACCCGATGTCGGCCTCGTCGACGCGGCCCCGGACGAACACCTTCTCGATGTCGCCGAGCGTCATGACCAGCGTGGCGTTGGCGCCGAGGTTCAGAATCGACGACACCGGACTGCCGAGCTCGACGTCACGCGTGAGGACCGTCGCCGCGATCGGCGCCTTGATGGTGGCGTTCGCCAGTTCCTCATCCGCGCGCTCCACCGCGGCGCTGGCCTGGGCCACTTGCGCCCGCGCCTCCTCGACTTTGGCACGGCTGACGAGAAGCTGCGATCCAGCCGCCCGTTGCCGATTGACCGCTTGCTCCCACGCCGACTGGGCGACGTCGAGCTGATCGCTGGACAGAAGCTGCTGCGCCGCCAGGGACTTCGCCCGCTCGTAGCTGCGCGCGGCGAACTCGACGTCCGGCGACTCGGCTTCGATCTCGTTCTTCCGGGCCTGCGCTTCCGCGGCCGTCAGGGCGGCGCGGGAGGCCTCGAGATTCGCGCGCGCCTCGCGCAGCCGCGCGGTGGCGTTCTCCTTGTCGAGCTCGGCGAGCACCTGGCCCGCGGAGACGCGATGATCGACGTCCACGAGCAACCGCTCGATGATGCCGTTGGCCTTCGACTTGATTTCGACCTTGGCGATCGGCTCGATGCGTCCGGTGGCCACCACCGAGCGCACCATCGGCCCGCGTTCCACGGTCGCCAGGCGTGACGCGTCGATCGCCGGCGCCGCGCCGTTGGCGACGGAAATGCCGTACGCGGCAACGCCGAAGACCCCTAATGCGATCGCCCCCAGCGTAATTTTTCGCGAGCGTTTCATTGCGCGGCTACCCTCCGCCAGGAACGACACAGCAGTCTCTGGCTCGCCTCTGGCGGGCGAGACGTCTTGACGGACCTCCGAGACAGGGGCCGCCTTCAAGACGTCTAGTTCGACGAGGGGAGGGCGGCAAAGGTTCGTTTATTCTATGGGCGCCCCTATGTGGACACTTCAGTCGAACGACGACAATTCAGGCAACTTGACCTTCCGGCTGTTGCCGGGTGCCATCAAGACGATGGGCCGGGCGCCTCGAGCCGATTTCATTGTCGATGCGGCGCTCGTGTCGCGCCTGCATTGCCGGTTTTCGCTGGTGGATTCCGGTCTGAAGGTCGAAGACCTGGGAAGCACGAACGGCACGTTCGTGAACGGTCAGAAGATCACGGCCGCCCAGTTCCTGGCCGGCGGCGATCGCGTAAAGGTCGGACGGGTGGAGTTCGTCGTCGCACGCCCAGCGGACTGAGATCCGAAATGACCATGAGCGTACGTAGCGCAGGCCTTCAGGCCTGCTTCGTGGGCTGGCAGACCTAAAGGTCTGCGCTACGTACGAATTTCGCCACGCGCCCTCTCAGACAAGAAACGGGTTCGTTCTTCGCTCGTGGCCGATGGTCGTGTCCGGGCCATGCCCGGGATGGACGCGCGCCTCGTCACCGAACGCGTAGAGCACGGTCTTGATGGAGTGGATCAGGGTGTTGAAGTCCCCTCCAGGAAGGTCCGTCCGCCCGATAGAGCCAGCAAACAGCGTGTCGCCGACGAACAAGTCCAAGGCCGCCTCGCCGGCCTTCCCCACCTGCAGGCAGACGCCTCCGGGGCAGTGGCCGGGCGTGTGATGCCAGCTGACGTCGTAGTCGCCGAACGGGATCGATGCGCCTGGCTGGTAGAAGACATCAACCGCCGGCGGCGGTTCCACGCGAATACCGAACAGCAGGCCGTGGGAGACAGCCCTGTCGTACAAAAAGAGGTCGGCTTCATGCAGCCAAATCGGTGCGGCGGTCTTGCGCTTCGCTTCCGCGACGCCTGACACGTGATCGACGTGCGCATGCGTCAGCAGGATGTGGGTGATAGCCAGTTGATGTTCGGTCGCCGAGGCGAGCAGCTCCGCCACTTCGTCACCCGGGTCGATCAGCACCGCTTCGCGAGTTCTCTCACAGCCGACCACGAAGCCGTTCTTCATGAACGGCGGCGCCGCGGCGGTCTCCAGGATCATGAAGCGGCCTCGTCGCCGCGCAGCAGCCCTTCGAGCTCCGCCACGAACGCGCTGCGAGCCATGACCCTGCCGATGCCGGCGGCTCGCGCCTGCTGAATGAGGTGCGTGTGGACGTGCGAGACGAAGCCGAGCGTGGGAATGGCCGAGAGCTCAGCATCGGCCGCCAGCGTCTGAAGCACGTCCATCGGGTGGGTGCGACCGCTGTCGAGGTCGAACAAGATGAGATCCGGACGCTCCGCACGCGCGCGCTCGACGGCGGCCTCTGGCGATGTGGCGACGATGTGCCTGACGCCGACGGCTTTCGCGACCGTCGAGATCCGGGATCGAAACATCAGGTCGTCCACGACAGATAAAACAGTTCTTTCCATCAGCTCCTTATTTCTTGGGTTGAGACGGACGAATCTCGACGCGACTGGGGAGGCTCCTCGCGGGGTGCGCCAGCAAGTCGACGATGACCTGAGCTACGTCCTCGGGCAGCAGCTTCCAGTCGGCCCCGGCATCGGACGCGCGGCCCGAGAAGCCGGTGGCCACGGATCCCGGCAGCACGTAGGCCACGCGGATGCCGTCGTAGCGAACCTCTTGCATCAGCGCCTCGCTGAAGGCGTTGAGGCCGGCTTTCGTCGCGCAGTACGCCGCGCCGCCGGCGAACGGGTTCTTCGATGCCAGGCTGCTGACGTTGATGATCCACCCACCGCCGCGGGCCCGCATGTGCGGAATGACCGCACGACAGCAGTTGAAGACACCGGTCAGGTTCGTCGCGATGATGCGATCCCACTCCTCGGACGACATGTCCGCCACGGGTGCGCCAACCCCAACGCCGGCGTTGTTCACCAGCACGTCGACCCCGCCGAATCGCGCGACCGTCGTCCGCACGGCGCCTTCGACCGACGCGGCGTCGCGGACGTCGCAGGTGACGCCAAGCACACGACCCGCATCGTTGACGTCCGCGGCCAACGCCGCCGCTGCTGACGATGCGCCGTCACCCGACGTGCCGGTGATGGCGACCGAGTCGTGCTCGGCCAGCAAGCGCGTCGCGAGCGCGCGGCCGATACCGCGGGTGCCACCCGTGATCAAACAGATGCGGTTCATGGATATCACCAAGCCTCAGGCCCCAGGTCTCGAGCCTGAGGCCTCCGCGCCCCAAGGCTTGGAGCCGAAGGCCTGAGGCTTGGGGCACCTATACAATATCCTCGTGTCGTCGATCGCGATTCTGGGCGCGGGTGAGCTGGGCGGCGCGCTGGCGCAACGCCTGGCCGCGGCCGACCTCGTCCGCCGCATCGTCATTGTCGACGAAACGGCCAGCGTGGCGGCAGGCAAGGCGCTCGACATCGCCCAGGCGGCGCCAATCGATCACTACACCACGACCATCGTCGGCACCGACGATGTGTCGGCCGTGGTGGGCGCCGCCGTCGTGGTGGTCGCCGACGTGCACGGCGCGAGCTCGTCGGAGTGGCAGGACGACGCTGGTCTCGCGCTCCTCAAACGGGTCGCGGGCCTCAATCAGGTCGCGCCCATCATCTGCGCCGGCGCGAGACAGGCGACGCTGATCGAGCGTGGGGTGGTCGAGCTCGACATCTCACGCGCACGGCTGTTCGGCACAGCGGGGGAAGGGCTGCGGTCAGCGATTGTAGGACTGGCGGCGCTGGAGGCGCGGTCGGCCCCGTCCGACGTGATGCTGAACGTGGTCGGACGACCGCCCGCGGAGTTGATCGTCGCCTGGGATGAAGCGTCGATCGCCGGGCGCGTGGCCACGTCCGTGCTGACGCCTCCGGCCATTACGCGACTCGACGCGCGCCTTCCACGCCTGTGGCCTCCAGGGCCGACGACGCTCGCGGGAGCCGCCGTTCGCGCCATCGGCACGGCCCTGTCCCGATCACCGCGCATCATCGCCGCGCTCGTCGCGGTGGATCGCACTGAAGGTCGCCATGGGCGTGCCGTGATCCTTCCCGTCACGTTGCAACCGTCAGGGATCGCCACGCTCGTCTCACCGACGCTCTGCACGCGCGACCGCGTGCGGCTCGACTCGGTGCTCCAGGGCTAGCAGCTAAGCCCTTCACACGGGGGTTCGCCACGCTCAGCACGTCGGTACGTCGGAGGTAGGGGCGGTTCGCGAACCGCCCCTACAGAGACTTCCGGAGAAATCACCCAAACGCCGCCGCAGCATGTTCCGCCCCCGATGCAATCGTGATTTGAGCGTCTGACCCTTCACCCGCAGTGCCCTGCTGGCTTCTTCGGTCGACAGCCCTTGAAGATCGCGAAGGATGATCGGCGCACGATAGATTGCCGGCAGGTCCTTCATCGCGCTCGCCAGCCGCTGACGAAGCTCACGCCACATGACCTGCTCGTCGGCCGACATCGACCAATCGATGGCGTGGCGGCGCGGCGGCGCGTCATCCAATCCGTCGTCCACCCGCACCTCGTCGCAGATCGCCATCCGCATCGCGCGCAGCCGGCGCAGCCGTGACATCGACGTGTTGAACGTAATGCGGTAGATCCAGGATGACAGCGCGGAGTCGCCGCGAAAGCGATCGACCGTGCGGCACACTTTCAAGAGCACGTCTTGCGTGACTTCTTCGGCATCCTCGCGGTTGCCGACGCATCGCCAGGCGAGTTGATGAATCCGGTCCTGGTAGAGCCTTGCCAAATCCGCTACGGCCGCGGGCTCGCCGCGACGCAGGCGGACAACGAGAGGATCGTCAATGGGGGCTTGCCCGGAGCGAAGGCGAAGGGCTGGCCCTGAGCGAAGTCGAAGGGTATCTCGCATCTCACCGGGTCAAAACCCCGGTGAGCCCCTTCTTATTCCTGAGTCCCGGGCGGTCGAATTACTCCTGGGTCCCGGGGGTCGAATTATTCCTCGGTTCCGGGGGTCGAACTATTCCTCGGTTCCGGGGGTCGTAGCGCAGGCCTTCAGGCCTGCCCTCGGTTGACGGTCGAAGACATCGCAGAAGTGACGGGCGAGGGCATCTTCGACCGTCGCGAGATCGAGGCTGCGGCCCGCGAGTCGCTGGAGAGACGTCACCCCGCGATCGGCGATGCCGCAGGGAACGATCAGCGTGAAGTAGTCGAGGTCGGTGTCGACGTTGAACGCGAAGCCATGGCTGGTGACCCAGCGCGAGACGCGGACGCCGACGGCGCCAATCTTTTCAGCGCCGACCCAGGCCCCGCTCAGCCCTTGGATGCGCCCGGCGCTGACGCCAAACTCCGCGCACGCGCGGATCATCACCTCTTCGAGGTCGCGCACGTAGCGATGCACGTCCTGCCGATCGGGCTTCAGATCGACGATCGGGTAGCCGACGACCTGACCCAGACCGTGATAGGTGACGTCACCGCCGCGGCCTGCCTCGAACACCTCGACACCGAGTGCGCGCAGGCGCTCGTCCGAGGCAAGGATGTTCGATCGTCCGCCGTCGCCCTTCACGCCAAGGGTGAGGACATGTGGATGCTCGAGCAGGAGGAGCGTGTCAGGGATGCGATCGGCCTTGCGCTCCTCTACCAACGCGCGCTGCAGCTCCAACGCGTCGGCATACAACACGCGCCCGAGACGACGGACGTCAAGAGGACGCTTCACGTCTTTGCCACGAAGCACATAAAGACATTAGCCACGAAGACACGAAGACTTCTTTGGTTCTCGAGATGAGTCCCGTAGGGGCGGTTCGCGAACCACCCCTACACCGCCGGATCGTACGTCTCCAGCCCCTTCTTCACATCGGCCATGAACTGGTCGGCGACGGCACCATCGATGAGGCGATGGTCGTAGCCGAGCGTCAAGAAGCCCATCAAGCGAATGCCGATCATGTCGTCGATCACGACCGGGCGCTTCTCGATGTTCCCAACCCCGAGGATCGCCACCTGCGGCTGGTTGATGATCGGCAGCCCGAACTGCGCGCCGAAGTTGCCGGGATTGGTGATGGTGAAGGTGCCGCCGTGGACTTCGTCGGGGTTGAGGCGCTTCGTGCGGGCGCGCTCGGCGACGTCGGCGATCGATCGCGACAAGCCGAGGATGTTCTTCTCGTGCGCCTGCCTGACCACCGGCACGATCAACCCGTTCTCGAGCGCCACCGCGATGCCGAGGTTGACGTCGCGCTTGTAGAGGATGTTATCGCCGTCGATCGACGCGTTGACCACCGGATGCTTGCGCAGGCAGTCGACAACGACTTTCGCGATGAACGACGTGAACGTCAGCTTCACGCCATCGCGCTCGAAGTCCTCGCGGCGCGCCTTCCGAATCCGATCGACGCGTGTGTAGTCGATCTCGAAGACCGAGTAGACGTGAGCCGAGGTGCGCTTGCTGAGCACCATGTGCTCAGCGATCTTCTTGCGCATGATCGACATTGGCTGGACGTCAGCGCGATCGGTCGGCCCGCCTTCGCGGCCCTCGGGCCGCTTCGGCGAGGTCTCGCCGTAGCTCGCGCCGACATCAGCGCGAGCGGAGGCGGATGCCTGGGGCGTGGGGCCCTTTTCGATGAAGTCGAGGATGTCGTGCTTCGTCACGCGGCCGCCGATGCCCGAGCCGGCAATGTGGCCGATGTCGACGCCGTGCTCCTTCGCGATCTTGCGGACGAGTGGAGAGGACTTCTGGCGATTCGTGCCGTTGGGTGCTGGCGGTGTATCGCCGTCGCTCGCGGCGACCTCTGTGCGAGCGGGGGCGGATGCTTCGGGTGGCCTGGGTGCTTCAGGCGCTGCCGCAGGAGTGGCGCTCTGCGGGGCGGGCGTGCCGTCCGCCTGAGTTGATGGCCCACTCGCTTTGCCCGACGGTGCCGGCTCGCGTGCGGCGGCTGGTGTTGCCGCGGCCTTCTCGCCGGCCGCGCCGATCGTCGCGACGACGCTGTTGACGGGCACCGTCTCGCCTTCCTTCACGGCGATCTCGATCAAGGTGCCGGCGGCCGGCGACGGAATCTCGGCATCCACCTTGTCGGTGGAGATCTCGAACAGCGGCTCGTCGCGATCGACGCTGTCCCCGACCTTCTTGATCCACCGGACGATGGTGCCTTCCGCGATCGACTCGCCCATCTGGGGCATGACTACGGGAGTAGACATATGACGCTCTCTCAGAATCTGGGCCATCAAATGTGAATCGCTGCGCCGTGCGTCGCGTGCGCCGCCTCGCCCACCGCTTCCGACATCGTCGGATGCGCGTGAATCGTCTTGATGAGCTCCTCGACCGTGCACTCCAGCCGCAGCGCCAGCACGGCTTCGGCGATGAGCTCGGTCGCGCGCGGGCCGATGATGTGCACGCCCAGCACCTCGTCGTACTTCTTATCGGCCACGATCTTCACGAATCCATCGGTCTCGCCAGCCATGCGGGCCCGGCCGAGCGCCTTGAACGGGAACGAGCCGATCCGGACGTCGAACCCTTTCGCCTTGGCCTGCGCCTCGGACAGCCCGACGCTGCCGATCTCAGGATCGCAATAGGTGCACTTCGGCGCGTGATCGTAGTCGATGGGCCGGACCTCTTGCCCCGCAATCCGCTCGGCCGTGAGCACGCCTTCCATCGACGACACATGCGCCAGCTGCAGATGCGGTCCGCCAAGGGTGATGACATCGCCTATAGCCGAGATTCCAGGCACGTTCGTCCGGAACAGCGGGTCGACGAGGATGTAGCCCTTGTCCATCTTGATGCCAAGGTCCTCCGCGCCAAGCCCCTCGGTGACCGGTCCACGCCCGGTGGCGACCAGGAGCACGTCGAACGAGAGCTTCTGGGCCTTCGCGCCTTGCCCTGAGGTTGTCGAAGGGTCGGCGCCCGTCATCTCGAGGTCCACGCCCTTGGCGCTGGCCTTCGCGCTCGTGACCTTCGTGCCGGTGTGGACCTTGATGCCGCGGCGCTTGAACTGCTTCTCCAGCTCCGCCGAGACGGCTTCGTCTTCGAGTGGCACCAGCCGCGGCAGCAGCTCGATGATGGTCACGTCGCTGCCGAAGCTCTTGAAGATGGACGCGAACTCCACCCCCACCGCGCCGCTGCCCATGATGGCGATGGTCTTGGGGATCTCGGCGAGGTGAATCGCCTCGTCGCTGAAGATGATCGTCTTACGATCCACCTCGATGCCCGGCACGCTGCGCGGAGAGGAGCCCGTCGCGAGAATCAGCTCCTTCCTCGCGACGATCTGCTGCTTGCTGCCGTCGGGCAAGGTCACGTCGACGCCGAGCTTGCCGGTCAATCGCGCCGTGCCCTTGATCCATTCGACCTTGTTCTTCTTGAACAGGAGCTCGATACCGCCGGTGAGTCCGGAAACGATCTTGTCCTTGCGTGCCTGCACGGCCGGCATGTCGACGCCCACCGTGGCAGGGTCGAACCCTGACAGGCCCCACTCCTTCGCCGCCCGCGCCACCTTCAGGGCATGGGCGTGTTCGAGGAGCGCCTTGGTGGGGATGCAGCCCCAGATCAGGCACGTGCCGCCGAGCGCTTTCTGCTTCTCGACGACCGCGACCGTGAGGCCGAGCTGGGCCGCGCGAATCGCCGCGACATACCCACCCGTTCCCGCGCCAATGACCACGACATCGTACTCGTTGGCCACAGACCAACTCCTTATGCGTTAGGGAGCCAGCCACGAACAGAACCCTTGGCTGGTTGGCCAGTGTCTCGTTGGCGCGCTCCGCGCGCCAATGGCCGATATGAATGACGGAAAGACAACCCCTCAATGTCGCTTGGAAGAGCGCATCGAGTCAAGAACGCGAGCGCAGGCACTGGAGGCTTGGAGGCTTGGAGGACGAGTAGGGGCGGCTCGCGAGCCGCCCCTACGTACGCTTCTTCACGTCCGTCAGGGCCACAAAGCCCTGCACGGGCGCGCGGGAGGGTGGCGGCGGATTGGTGTCGTCGGGCGCCAGCGCGCGCAGGCGTGCTTTCATCTCGCCGACGTCGTACTTGAGCTCCCAGTACATTTTCGTCAGCTCCGCGAGACGCCGTGACAGCCGCCGCGCCAGCATCCAGGCGACGAGCGCGATGAGCCAACCGGTAACGACCAGCAGCCAGAGCAGCGGCGACATGTCGATGCCAGCTTATCAGCCCGTGGGTCAGCGCGCGCCAGCTCGTGCTGCTATGCGATACTCCCCTCGTGACCGCACGCCGGAAGACCATTCTCGTCATCGATGCTGACGAACGGTCACGCGACCACCTTACCGTTTCGCTCAAACGCGAGCATCGCGTGCTCAAGGCGGCGTCCGCCGAGGCGGGCCTCGCCATGATGAACCGCGAAGAAGTGGATGTGCTGCTCGCCGACACGACGCTGCCGGGCATCAGCGGCTTCGAGCTGCTGCCGATCGTTCGTGAGAACTATCCGTTCGCCGAAACCATCCTCGTTTCCGCCGAATCGGACACCGACGCCGCGGTCCGCGCGATCAAGCTCGGCGCCTTCCACTTCCTGCCGAAGACCACGAACCCGGACATGCTGCGCTCCGCGGTCGGGCAAGCCATCGAGCGGCAGGACCACAGCCGCCGCCTGCTGACGCTACAGCAGGAGGTCCAGGAGTCGGGCGAGCGCGAATTCGTCGCCGGGCCGAGTCGCGCCATGCGCGAAGTGCTGGAGGTCGTCCAGAAGATCTCCAAGCTCTCGGCCACCGTGTTGATTCTCGGCGAGAGCGGCACGGGCAAGGAGCTGCTGGCGCGGCTGTTGCACCGCGAGTCGGGGAGTCCCGACGCCCCGTTCGTCGCGGTGAATCTCGCGGCGATCCCCCGGGACCTGGTCGAGAGCACGCTGTTCGGGCACGAGCGCGGCGCGTTCACCGGCGCGCTGCAGCAGCGCGTCGGCAAGTTCGAACTCGCCAGCGGGGGCACGCTGTTCCTGGACGAGATCGGCGACCTCCGCCTCGAGCTGCAAGCCAAGCTCCTGCGCGCGATTCAAGAAGGCGAGATCGAGCGCGTCGGCGGCAACAAGCCGATCCCGACGTCGTTCCGACTCATCGCCGCCACCAACGTGAACCTGGAGCGCGCGGTCAAGGAGGGGACGTTCCGCGAAGACCTCTTCTATCGCGTCAACGTCATCCCGCTGCGCCTGCCGCCCCTCCGGGAGCGCATGGAGGATCTACCCGCGCTCGCGGAATTCTTTCTCCGCCGCTACAACGCACGATTCCGCAAGAACATCGAGGGCATCGCCGATACGACGCTCGAGATGCTGAGCAACTACTGGTGGCCGGGGAACATCCGCGAGCTCGAGAACCTGGTCGAGCGGCTGGTCGCGACCTGCGACCACGAGTGGATCACCGACGAGCACCTGCCGTTCGAGTTCCATGTCGCGCAGCTCGATCAGACCACGTCCGACACGAGCCTGCTCGAACGCGCATTGACGACCTTCGAGCGCAACTTCCTCGTGCGCGCGCTCGAGCGCAGCGGCTGGAACGTCACCCAGACGGCTCGCTACCTCGGCGTACCGCTGAGCACGTTGAAGTTCAAGATGGACCGACTGGCGATTCGCGAGATCGCCAGACGGGTCAAAGGGCTGTCCTGAAACGAGCTGGGAAGACGCTGGGGTGGTGGGATGCCCGTGCGCGGGAACGGCGAACCGTTCCCGGCCTCAGGCCACCCCGGGGCGTGCGTGAGCTACTTGCGCGGCAGAACGGCGTCCTTGAGCTGTTTGACGATCCGCGCCTTGACGACGGTCTTGGCCGGAATCTTGATCGGCTCGCCGGTCGCGGGATTGCGACCCATGCGCGCCTTGCGCTTCTGAACGACGAGCTTGACCATGCCGGGCAGCACGAATTCGCCCGACCTCTTCAACTCCTTTTCGCACAGCGTCGTCAGCTCATCGAAGAACTCGCGCGCCTGCGTGCGCTTGACCTCGAACCGCTCAGCGAAATGCGAGAACAGCTCCGATTTGCCCAGTCTACGGGCTTCTGCCATCGGTTACCCCCTGGTGAGTATCGCGCGCCTTTGGAAAGTCGCCGCCGGCCGAGCCGCGCGCGGAAGCGCCGGCCTGCGGAAAATGGCGAAAAATCGTTGGTAATGCTAGCGCGCACGTAGTGGGCTGTCAATCGGCGTCGCGTCCGGGCCATGGGCTAAAGCCCATGAAATGCTAGAATTTTCTCATGTCCAGCGCGGGCACGATCGAGACCTTCCCCAACCCGCGACCCGAGCGCGACTACGAGATCGCCATCGATTGCCCCGAATTCACGTCAATGTGTCCGAAGACGGGACTCCCGGATTTCGGCGTGATTCGCATCCGCTACGTGCCGGATGGCAGGTGTATCGAGCTCAAATCGCTCAAGTACTACCTGCTCGCCTATCGCAATCAAGGCATCTTCTACGAAGCCGCGACCAACCAGATCCTCGACGATCTCGTGGGCGCCTGCCAGCCGCGACGCATGACCGTGATCGGCGATTTCAGCGCGCGCGGCGGCATCACGACAAAGGTGACCGCGGAGTATGACCGAGCCGCATCGCGTCCCGATTGAGGACGCGATCGATCTCCACGCCTTCGCGCCTCGCGATGTCACGGCGGTGGTCGATGACTACCTCGGCGCCGCTCGCGAGGCGGGATTCGGGCTGGTGCGGCTGATTCACGGGCGAGGCAAAGGCATGCAACGCGCGGCCGTGCACCGGCTGCTCGCCTCTCATGCATTGGTCGACGCGTTCTGGGATGCGCCCGAGTCAGACCTTGGCGCAACGATGGTGCGCCTCAAACCTCAAGGCTGACACGAGCGATCACGAAGCGACTCTGAGATCGGATCCGATCACGCCACGCGCGAGCGCGCCGAGCTGCGCCTGCACATCGCACGTCCGCAGCGTCGACACCGGCACGCCGGCGTTCAGCGCGGACGCCACCGTTCTGTAGTCGCTGGTCACGGTGAAGTCGATGCGGCGGCCGAGCACGGTCTCGATCTGCGTCACCGGCAAGGCGCCGGTGTCGGAAGCCCGGTTGAGCACGATGCGGATGCGCTCGGCGGCGACGCCGGCCAGGCGGACGGCATCGGTCAATCGCGGCAGATTGCGCAGGCAGGGCACGTCGGGGTTGGCGACCAGCACGACGACGTCGGCGCGTTGCAGCGCGGCGGCCGAACAGGGATTGAGCATGCTCCCGGCGTCGACCACAACGTAATCGTAGCTGCCAGGCAACGCGCGCAGCGCCTGATCGATCGCTTCGGCGTCCCGCGCGGCGGGCCGACCGAACTCGTCCGCACCGGTCAACGCGTGCAGCCCACATTCATGTTCGGTGACGAAACGCGGAATAGCCGCGGGATCCATCCACGACAGCTGGTCCAGCAAATCGAGCAGGTTGTAGCGCGGGCGTAAACCGAGGAAGACCGCAACGTCTCCGGGTCCGGCTTTCAGGTCGACGGCTAACGTGCGCCGGCCCGTGAGGCGGTGGATGTCCGCCGCGCAATTAACAGCCAAGGTCGTCGTGCCGGTGCCGCCCTTGGTCCCGAGAAACGTGACGATCATTTCTTACGGTAGAGGCAACCCGTGTGCCATCACGTGATCTATGCGGAAGGGCGCGCCGTTTGCTGAAACCTCACACTTTCCACCACGCGGCACGTTGCAAATTCGTAACGCGATGGTTCAGAAAGAGTCCGGCCTTACACACAAAGGACAATGCACAACTCGTCGCGACGTGTCCTGTATCATGGCCCCCATGCGCGTGTGTGCATACCTGCTGGTGGCACTCCTCGGCGCACCAGCGCTCTCGCTGGCACAGGCCGCGGCTACGCAAGCGCCATCGGCCGTGGCCGCACCCGAAACGTTCTTCGGGTTTCGCATGGGCGCCGATCGGCAACTGGCTGCGTGGCCGGAGATTCAGAAGTATTTCGAGACCGTGGCGGCGGCATCGGATCGTGTGGAGTTGGTCGACGCAGGGCCAACGACCGATGGCCATCGCTTGCTCGGCGCGGTGATCTCCGCTCCGGAGAACCTCACACGGCTCGAGGCCATCAAGGCCATCAACAAGCAGCTCGCCGATCCCAGATCCATTGGTCAGGATCAGGCATTCAAGTTGACGGAGACGCAGCCCGTCATTGTCGCTATCGGCGCAAGCATTCATGCGTCCGAGATCGGCGCCACCCAAGCGGCTAACGAGCTCCTCCACACGCTCGCGACCGCGCGCGATCCCGACACGATGCGCCTGCTGCGCGAGGTCGTCCTGATTCTGTTCCCATCGCTCAACCCCGACGGGCACGTGCTGATGGTCGACTGGTACAAACGGTGGAAAGGCACGGAATTCGAGGGCGCGCCGATGCCCTGGCTCTACCACCGCTACGTCGGCCACGACATCAATCGCGACGCCTTCATGATGAACATGGCTGAGAATCGCTCACTGGCGCGGTTCTTCTATCGTGAATGGCACCCGCAGGTATTCCTCACCATGCACCAGATGGGACCGCGGGGACCACGGTTCTTCGTCCCACCCAACTACGATCCGATCGATCCGAACTACGACCCGCTCATCTGGAGAACCGCCGGTCTGCTCGGTCATTCGATGGCCCTGGCGATGGAAGAGGACGGGCGGGCGGGCGTGGTGCAGAACGCCCTCTACGATTACTACTGGCCTGGATACGAGGATTCCGCGCCGCTCGGCCACAACACCGTGTGCGTCTTGACGGAAGTGGCCAGCGTCCGCGTGGCGACGCCCATTCGCGTAGCCACCGAAGAGTTGCAGGGATCGCCGCGCGGCTTGCCCGAGTACCGCGCGCAGGTGAACTTCCCCAACCCGTGGCCCGGCGGCGAGTGGAAGCTGCGCGATATCGTCGACTACGACTTGTCGGCGGTGCGCGGTCTGCTGGCGGGGGCGTCGAAGTACCGCGCCGAGATTCTTCGCAACTTCTACCGCATGGGCAGCCGCGCGGTGGACGCGGGTCGCACGAGCGGGCCGTTCGCGTTCATCATGCCGGCGAATCAGTTCGATGCATCCGCCGCGCACACCTTGCGGCAGCTCCTCCTCGATGGCGGTGTCGAGATGCAACGGTCGCTCGAGTCGTTTAGAGTCGCAGAGACGGTGTACCCGCCTGGGTCAGATCTGATCATGATGGCGCAGCCGTTCCGCGCCTACGTGAAGACGCTGCTCGAAAAGCAGGAGTACCCGGTTCGTCGTCTCGCACCGAATCAGCCGCCGGAGCGACCGTACGACGTCGCCGGATGGACGCTGCCATGGCAGATGGGCGTGGAGCTGGATCGCATCGAGCAGACGTTCCAACCTCCACCTACGGTGAAGCTGGAGCAGTCGACGATCACGCCCGAACGCGTGTGGGGCGATCGGCGGCCGACGTATTTCGTGATCGACGGTCGTGGCACCGGCGCCTCCATCGCGCTCAACCGCCTGCTGGCGGCCAATGCCACGGTGTCGTGGAGCAGCACGCCGCTCGAGCTGGAAGGCTTCACCTACGCGCCCGGCGCGATTGTGGTCAGGGACTCGGAGCCGGTGCGGCGCGTGGTCGAACGCCTGGCGATCGATCTCGGCTTGCGTGTGACCGGCGAGCGCGGATCGCTGCCCGATCGTCTGGTGCCGGTCGCGCGTCCCCGCGTGGGCCTCTACAAGTCGTGGGTCGAGAACATCGACGAGGGATGGACGCGGTGGCTGCTCGAGCGCTACGAGTTCCCGTACGAGAACCTCAGCGACCAGGATCTCCGTCACGGCAGTCTGAAGTCGCGGGTCGACGTCATCATCGTGCCGGATCAATCGAGTGACCGGCTGCTGAACGGGCATGCGACAGGCACGATGCCGCGCGAGTACATCGGCGGCATCGGCACCGAGGGCACCGCGGCGTTGAAGCAGTTCGTCGAGGCCGGCGGTACGCTCATCACGCTCGACTCGGCCAGTGAGCTCGCCGTGAGCACGTTCGGCCTTCCCGTCAAAGACGTGGTACGCGGTCTCCCGCCGGAACAGTTCTTCTGCCCGGGCTCGCTGCTGCGCCTGGAGCTCGATCCGCTGAGCCCACTGACCTATGGCGTGCCGTCCGAGACCGCGGGCTTCTTCGCGTTCGGCGGGGCCTACGAAGTCGTCGGCGCTGCCTCATCCAACGGCTCTCAGTCCGGCCCACGGGTCATCGGGCGTTACGCCCAGAAAGACGTGCTGATGAGCGGCTGGCTCGAAGGCGCGCCGCTCATCGCCGGCAAAGGCGCGATGATCGAGGCGCGCATCGGTCCCGGGCGTGTCATCCTCTTCGGCATCCGCCCCCAGCACCGCGCCCAGGCGCATGCCACGTTCCGTCTGCTGTTCAACGCGATTCACACGACCACGAAGTAACATCGGTAGAGACGGGTCTTGAGGCCCGCCTGCATCGGGAGACGATCATGCTGAAAATCGTTGCCACCGGCCTTGCGCTCGTGTGGACGCTCGCGTTCGCCGCGCCCCTCGTCGCCGAAGAGACCTGGACGGGCACGCTCGTCTGTGCCCTCTGCGGGTTGAAGAAGCCCGACGCGAAAGCCTGTCAGGATGTCCTTCTCGTCAAGAACGCCAAGGGCGAGACGATCGAGTACTACATCGCCAAGAACGAGACGACGAAGGGAGAAGAGGCCTGCACCTTACAGATCCCGGCGACCGTGACGGGCACGTCGTTCGAGCGCGACGGCAAGCAGTGGATCGAGCCGACCAAGATCGACAAGAAGCAACAGGAGTAAGGGCGGTTCGCGAACCGCCCCTACGTCGGTGGAGAGATCACAACCTCGCGCCGAGAGCCAAGGCGACTTGCAGGACGTCGCCGAACACGCCTGCCGCGGTCACCTCGGGACCTGCACCCGGTCCCTGGACCACCAGCGGGTTGTCAACGTAACGCCTGGTGCTGAACTGCACCAGGTTGTCCGTCAACTGCGTGTGCGCGCAGGGGTGATTCGACGGCACGACACGGAGGCCGACGGCGGCGCGGCCTCGCTTGTCGAGATGCGCGAGATACCGCAGATGTCCCCGTTGCGCCTGCGCATCTGACAGCCGCGCGGCCATCCGCGCATCCATCGCCTCGACCCGCTCGAGAAACGCCGACGGGCTGACGTCCCGCAACGACTCCGGCGCCAGGCTTTCCACCTCCACCTCGTCCAGGCTCAGCGGCCAGCCCGCTTCGCGCGCGAGGATCACGAGCTTGCGGGCGACGTCGAGACCACTCAGATCGTCGCGCGGATCCGGCTCGGTGTAGCGGAGGTGATGAGCCTCACGCACGAGCGCCGAGAACGGCCGGCTGCCGTCGTAGCTGTTGAACAACCACGCCAGCGTCCCCGAGAGCATGCCCTCGATGGCGTACAACTCGTCTCCGGTGTCGAGCAGGCTTCGCAGCGTCTGGACGATCGGAAGGCCAGCCCCGACCGTCGCCTCATATCGAAACCGTGCACCGCTGGCCTGCCCGGCCTGACGGATCGCGCAGTAGCGCTCCCACGATCCGCTGGCCGCCTGCTTGTTCGGCGTCACGACATGAATCCCGGCCGCCATCCATCGCGCGTAGCGATCGGCGACCGCGGAACTGGCGCTGCAGTCGACGATGAGCGCGTGCGGGAGATGGTCGGTTTTGACGTGGTGCTCGAAGCGATCGAGGTCAGTCGCCTCTTCGCTCGCCGCACGCGAGGCGTTGGCCCCGTCTCTCCCAATGCTGTCGGACATCAACGCCTCCGGCGCGAACGCCCCGTCGACCAGCCGCATGCGTGTGCTGTCCGCGATGGCACGGACGCGCAGATCGAGGCTCGAGTCGCGCAGCAAGCGGGGCGTGGCCTCGGCCAGTTGCCGCAGGAACGCTCGTCCAACGTTGCCAGGGCCGATGACGCCGATCGAGACGGTCTGCGGCGACAACCAGAACTGCGCGTGCGCGGCCCGCAATCCCCGCGCGGCGTCCGCGCTCGCGATCGCGACCGAGATGTTCCGCTCGGACGATCCCTGCGCGATGGCGCGGATGTTCACCTGCGCGCGCGCCAGACCACCGAAGAGCCGTGCCGCGACCCCCGGCGTGCCGGCCATGCCGTCGCCCACCGCGGCCAGCACGCTGATGCCATTGCTGACGCGCACTCCCTCGACGTGCCCGGCCTCGATCTCGGCGGCAAACCGATCCCGCAGGGCCCGTTCCGCCTCGGCCGCCTGCGCCTCCCGAATCACGCAGCAGATCGAATGCTCGGATGAGCCCTGGGAGATCATCACGATGGAGATCCCGGCGCCATGCAGCGCCGCGAAGACACGCTCCGCCGTGCCAGGCACGCCGATCATCCCCGCGCCGCTGACTTCGAGGACGGCCAGATCGGAAACAAGGCTGAGCCCTTTCACCGGAGCGGAGTGCGGCTTCGAGGTCGCAGCCGCGGCTCCGATCACCGTCCCCACTCGATCCGGTTGGAACGTGTTGCGGATGCGCACCTCGAGGCTGTGCTGCATCGCCGGCCCCAGCGTCTGCGGGTGAATTACCTTCGCGCCGAAATACGCGAGCTCGCACGCCTCCTCGTACGACATCACCGGCACTGACACCGCGTCGGGCACGAGTCGCGGATCGGCCGAGAGGACGCCATCCACGTCTGTCCAGATGTCGAGCGTGTCCGCGCCGAACAACACGGCGAAGATCGATCCTGAATGATCGCTGCCATTGCGGCCAAGGGTCGTGGCCCTGCCATCCAGATCGCTGGCGATGAACCCGGTGACGACGAGGTTGCGCTGAGGGTGGGCGTAGCGCCATCGCTCGAGACGGACGCGGGTGCGAGGCCAGTCGACGTGGACGCCAAGCTCGGACCGATCGACGGTCAGCACCTCGCGCGCGTCGAGCCAGGCCCAGCCCTCGGCCTGCCCGCCCAGCGTGCAGTGCAGCAGGCGCGAAGACCACACCTCGCCAAGCCCCTGCACACGATCGAGCAGCCGTGCGGCGTCACCATGGCCGCTCGCGAGGGCCGCCATCTGCGAGGCCAGCGTCGCAAATTCCACGGCGAGCCAGGCGCCGACCCGGGAGCGATCGTCGGGATCCAGATCGCTCGCGACGCCGAGGTGGCGCTCACGCAGTGCCACCAGCTTCGACTGCCAGTCCGAAGCCTGCTGGGCTGCATCGACCAGCTCGATCAACGCGTCGGTGGTCTTGTACATCGCCGAGGCGACAACGACTTGTGCCAGCGCCGTTCGATCGTCGCTCAGGGCGCCGGCCGACAATTGCTCATCGCGCAGCAGGCTGGCGACGTGGCGAAGGCACGCGGCATCGGCCAGGCTGGAGCCGCCGAACTTGTGCGCGCGCACCCGCCTTCGCTCCGCTTCGGCGAGGCGGGCTGGCGGAGCCTCGCTCACACCATGCGCAGAACGTGGCTTGCCGACGCGAGTGGAAAAGCCCGGCTGGCCGAAGCGAAGCGCAGGCGGGACGGGAAGCGACGACGAAGACATGCAAGGCTCCTGAACAGAAGCCCCGCGCTCGGATTCGGATGGGGAGACTCGCTACTCCGCACCCGGTCTCGGGTGCGGGGCGGTCATTGAAGGTTAGCTCCTGACGCGCGTCCGCACCACGATCGTGGTCGAAATCATGGTCGACGTAATCAGGGTCATGGCGCACGTACGCACCGCCGCCGACGCGGCAGACGTGCGAGCGAGAGTCGGATGCGCCAGAACCATGGCCGCTATCAGAACCCAGGAGGCGTGTCGGCGTCAACCTCGGAACGGCATTCCGCTTGCCTCATTACCTGCTCACGGCGCCGCTCGGGGCAGTTTTGCGCAGTTCTTGCGACGTCATGAGGGGTCAAGGGATGCAGAATCCGCGAACCGAACCGGCGTTGGGCGTCCTCGCAGACGTGCGTGGACGTCGATGGCGGCTGATTGACGTCCGCCGCTTCGAGCGGTGCGCGCTCGTCACCCTGCAGGGCATTGATCGCGGCGACCTCGGCGAGACGCTCCGCGTGCTGACGCCGTTCGATCACGCCGTCACAGAGCGGCGACAGCCGCGAATTCGTCTGGCTGGCCGGGTGTCCGTCGCTCGACACGTTGCCGATGCGGTCCTCGCCTCGCACCCCTGGCGGGCGTGTTGGACGGCGGCGACGGCCAACCTCACAGTGCTGCGGTGGCAGCTCGAGCCCGTCCTGGCCGTGCTCGGCGGCGCCACCCGCGTGCTGCTCGCCGACGCGGTCGGGCTCGGAAAGACGATCCAGGCCGGCCTCATTCTCGCGGAGCTCGTCGCGCGCGGCTTGGTCGATCGCGCGTTGGTCCTCACGCCGGCGGGTCTTCGAGCGCAATGGGCGGACGAGCTCGCGACCCGATTCGGGCTGAGCCCGACGATCCTCGATCAGACCGCCTTGGCGCGTGAAGCGGCCAGCCTTCCCGCTGACGTCAGCCCCTGGGCAGGCTCACCCATCGTCATCTCATCGATCGATCTCGTGAAGCGCGTCGAGATCGTGACGGCCGTCGATCGGGTGCCGTTCGATGTTCTGATCGTCGACGAAGCGCATCACCTGACGCCCGGGTCCGATCGTGGAGCAGTGGTCGAGCGCCTCGCACGACGCACGCCATGGGTCATCTTGATCACCGCGACACCGCATTCTGGAGATGATCAGGCGTTTGCCTACCTCTCGAGGCTCGGCAGCGTCGGAGAGGACTCGCTGAGTGTCTTCCGTCGCCGCAGTCCTCGCCACGAGCGGGAGACGAGGACCAGGCTCGTGGCCGTCCGCACGTCGGACACGGAATCAGCGCTGCTGAATGAGGTGCAGAGCTACGCGAAGGCCATCTGGCGCGATCGCGGCGTGACGGATGCGGCCGCACGGTTGGTGGCCATCGTTCTCTCCCGCCGCGCGGCATCCAGTCCCGAGGCCGTCCTAGCCACCCTCCTCCGTCGCCAGCGTATGCTCTCCGATGGTCCGCCCGAACCAGCCGCCGACGCCACGCTGCCATGGGAGGAGCTCGACGAGGCCGATGGTGACGAGGCGGCGGGCGTGCTGATGGCGCCGGGCCTGCAGCGGATGGACGAGGAACGTGGCCGGATCGACCGCCTGATCGAGCTCGCGTATCGTGCGCGATCGTCAGCGGCGAAGCCTGCGTGGATTCGACGGCTTCTCGATCGCGTCCGCGAGCCCGTGATCGTCTTCAGCGAGTATCGGGACACCATCGAGGCCCTCCGCGCCCGCTTCGCGCCGCTGCTGCCGGTGGCGACCCTGCACGGTGGGCTGTCACCGGCCGTGCGCCGCGCGGCCACCGCGGCATTCGTGAACGGTCCCGCGATATTGCTCCTGGCCACAGACACCGGTGGCGAAGGACTGAATCTTCACGCACGGTGCCGGATGGTCATCACCAACGAGCTGCCGTGGAACCCCTTGCGTCTCGAGCAGCGGATCGGGCGAGTCGATCGGATCGGGCAGCAGCGACCGGTTCATGCCGTGCACCTCATGCACGCCGGATCGATCGAGCAGACGGTGCTGGCCCATCTCCATCGCCGTGCGGCGCGGGCAGCGATGTCGAGCTCGACGACGACAGCGTTCGACGCGCGAGTGGCCGAAGCGGTGCTGGGCGAATCGCCGCTGCCATCGCTCGACCCTCCTGAGTGGTCAAGCACCGAGGTACCCCTCGCCCTCGACGAGGTGCACCGGGTGGAGCCGTTGAGACGACTCGCGCACCTGCGCCGAGCGAACGGCGACCTGCGCGGATCGTCGAACACGATACCCGTCGCCGTGCCGCGGCGCTCACGGGGACCGTGTCCCAAAGCGACGCTGCTTTGCGCATTTCAAGTGACGCTCGCCGACCCGAGCGGTCGAGCGGTTGCCAGCATGGTGGTGCCGGTCTCGATCGCGCTGGTGTCTCCCTTGCCGTCGGCCTCGCGGGCGTTGTCCGCCGCGCTTCGCGACGTCACCAACGCACTCGCCACGCGGGACATCGTGACAGCGACGGCGGACAGCGCCTTGCAATCCACTCGCGAGACGACGCGCGATTTCGCGAATGCGATCGGCACGCGCGTCGCCGCTCTCTCGGCGGCCTGGACGGTCGAGGGCCGCCAGCTCTATCAGCCCGCGCTGTTCGACGACCGATCGTCTGGGTTGGCCGCTGAGCGGTCCGCCGTTCAGGAGATCCATCGACGTCATCTCGAGCGCGTCGAGCGCGTCGTTCGAGGCTTCGATACGCTCACGATGGTCGATCCGGTGCTGATCGGCGCATGGCTGGAGTCCTGAGTCCATGTTGCCCGGCATCTCGGGGTCCCTCGTCACCACGGCGTACGCGCACGACGTCCTTTGGTCCTCGTTCGAGGACCGGCTCGGAGAGACGTTGATGTGGCTGGGTCTTCGCACGATCGCTCGATGCGTACGCGACGCGGCCCGTCGGGTCG
>DAINCF010000022.1:0-26069 GCA_036732565.1 Vicinamibacterales bacterium | reverse complement strand
AAGGCAGGCCTGAAGGCCTGCGCTACGTACGCTCGTGGCGCTACGTACGTTCGGGGCGGCTACGTGCGCTCGTGGCGCTGCGTACGCTTGTGAATGACGCCTCGCTCCGGTCGGTCTGTCCGTAGCGCAGGCCTTCAGGCCGCCTGTCCGTAGCGCAGGTCTTCAGGCCGTCTGTCCGTAGCGCAGGCCTTCAGGCCTGCCTGGGGTCCTCACGCGCGCCTGCGCCGCTTGATCCAGGAGACGAAGACGAGGATGGGCGCCAGCAGGAACAGTTCGCTGGCGACTGCGAGGAGGTTGTGCCGCCAAAACCCGTCCAGCCAGTATCGTCGTGAGATGGCCTCGAAGATGAACGCGTTCGAGAAGTAGTACTCGCGCGAGAGCGGCCACAGCGCCATGACGCCCAGCGGCGGCGTCGTGTCCGATCCCAACCAATCGAACAGCACGTGCGACGCCCACGCGATCGTCAGCGCGAGCGCGAGGCGCCTCTCGCGTCCGCGCGCGAGCACGAGTGCCCCCACGCCCGCGATCAGGGCAGCACCGAGGCTGTGCGTCTCCATGTTGTGCCGCCCCCAGAGAAAGTCGAGATCGGGCAAGCACGCGACCACAGCGCATGTCGCGATGAACCGTTTGTCGTTCGGGGCGGCGGCGCCAAGGGTTCCCACGATCGCGCCGCCAAGGAAGTGGCCAACAGGGCTCGGCACCTCCTCACGCTACGCAACCGCGTGGGCGCTGGTCAACTCATCAGCGCGGTTCAAGGCACCCACGACAGAGATTCTGACGGTCGATGGCATGGGTCGCGACTCTAGGCTTCTGCGCGACGCCCTTGCCACCGGCGGATGATGTAGATGATGCCGAGCGCGATCCACGCCACGGGCGTCAGCAGCATCAGAGGCCAGGTCACGAGCATGAGCCAGCCGAGCACGAACATCGTGGACAGCGCCCCGCCCCAATCGATGCCGGCGACCACGCAGGGATGGGTGCCGGCTTCGTTGAGCGTGCAGCCGAACGCCTCGGCGAGCAAGCTGCTCACGAGCACGCCCGCGAACGGGGCCCAGCCGACCACGGTGAGCACACACAAGGTGATGAACGCCGTCAGACGCCACCCCAATCTGACCGTGCGGCCCTCACCCGTCGCGATCGCAGCATTCGATGTCATCGCGGTCTCCTAGACGAGCGTGCTCTCCTCGACGTTTTCCATGCGCGCGTAGAGTACCTGCTCGTTGATTTCGAGGTCGTTGATCACGCGTAGCGCGAGCTTGATGCCACGCCCCACCGCCTCGCTCGCCACCTCGCCGTACTCCACTTGCGCCACGATGTTGCGGCTCCGGTCATCGTCGGCGACGTGCTCGGGATCGCGCCAGGTGCCCTCGGCGTCCATGACGGTCGCAGCGCTGAGCAGACTCGCCAGCGGCGCCATCTTCGCGTGCGGCACGGTGATGGTGACGAGCTCGCGGTGCACACGATCGAGGCGTACGCCGGCGTCCGCGTCGCCAAACAGCAACGCGCAGAGCAGATCCTTGGCCTCGCGCAGGAGCCCATTCCCCTTCCGCGTGCGGTGATCGGCTTCGATCAGCGCGGTGCCCTTGGGCGGCGGCGCAATCACGTAGCCCTTGGCTTCGAGCACGTCGCGATTGAGGGGCTGCCATCGATCGAACGTCGACGCCAGGCATCGCTCATCGATCCGCATCGCGCGAATGCGGTGGGCGCGGGCATCATCGTTGGCTGGTAGGGCTGGTTGGGCGGGTCGGTCTGGCCGGGGGTCGTCGGCAACATGCTCCAAGAGCTGGTCGACCAGCCATTCACGCGGCTGCTGCATCAACCGCGCCCGCAGGCGCCTGCGATACTCCTCGGCACAGTCCTCACTGATCTCGGTCACGAAATCGTCGAGCGTCTGCATACGCTCTCCACCATAGCGATGAGCGGTCGTCGGCTCACCACCCGCGCAGGTGGCATTTCCTGCGACAATCGCGCGTTCGCGGGTCGCAGAACCTGCGGTGGCTGGCAAGAAAGCGAAAGTGGTCGATTCCCCTAAACCATTGATACATATGGGACAGCGCGAGCGGTTTGCCCGTTATTTCGCTTGACTTTCGCTTGGCCGGTTTCTAGTATGAGACACGCGACGGGGAGCACTGTCGCCCTCACCTGTCGAAAGGACGGTTCATGCCAGCGGACGAACGCCAGGAACGCCTGAAGGCCCTCGAAGTGGCGGTGGGCCAGATCGAGAAGCAGTTCGGCAAGGGCGCCATCATGCGCCTCGGCGCGCGCAATGCGATTTCGCCGACCGAGACGATCTCAACCGGCGCGATCAGCATCGACTTTGCATTGGGCATCGGCGGCCTGCCGCGCGGCCGCGTGGTGGAGATTTTCGGTCCCGAGTCCTCCGGCAAGACCACGCTGGCGCTGCAGGTCGTGGCCGAAGCGCAGAAGGCCGGCGGGCTGGCGGCGTTCGTGGATGCCGAGCACGCGCTGGACGCGGAGTACGCGAAGAAGCTTGGGGTCGACATCGACAACTTGCTCGTCTCGCAGCCCGACAACGGCGAACAGGCCCTGGAGATCGTCGAGGTGCTCGTGCGGTCGGGCAGCGTGGACGTCGTGGTCGTCGACTCGGTAGCGGCCCTCGTGCCCCGCGCGGAGATCGAGGGCGAGATGGGCGAAGCGCAGATGGGTCTGCAGGCGCGGCTGATGTCACAGGCGCTGCGCAAGCTCACCGGCGCGATCTCGAAATCGAAGACGGTGCTCATCTTCATCAACCAGCTGCGCGAGAAGATCGGCGTCATGTTCGGCAACCCGGAAACGACGACCGGCGGCCGCGCGCTGAAGTTCTACGCGTCCGTGCGCATCGATATCCGGCGCATCGCCGCCATCAAGGACGGCGAGAACATGGTCGGCGGCCGCACGCGGGTCAAGGTGGTCAAGAACAAGATGGCGCCGCCGTTCCGCGAAGCCGAGTTCGACATCATGTACGGCGAAGGCATCTCGCGCGAGGGCGACCTGCTGGATCTGGCGGTCGAACGGCGCATCATCGAGAAGAGCGGCGCCTGGTTCGCCTACGGCGGCGAGCGTCTGGGGCAAGGACGCGAGAACGTCAAGGGCTTCCTGAAAGAGCATCCGGAACTGCGCACCACGATCGAGGAGCGACTCCGCAAGGAGCTCGGGCTGGTGCGCGAGACCGAACCGACACCCGTGTAGGCGGACCGCGCTGCGAGCTCTCGATCACGCCCTCTTCACCTGGCTCAACACCGCCCACGCGCCGTGGCTGGATACCGTCATGCTGGCGGCCAGTCACGTTGGCGTCGGCGGATTCGTATGGCTCGTCATCGCGGGGATCGTGGTGCTGTTTCCGGAGCGACGCGCCGCCGCCTGGCGGGTGGTGCTCGCTATCGGCCTCTCCTCGTTGGTCGTGAACGGTGTGGTCAAGCCGCTCATCTGGCGCGATCGTCCGTACGTCGTGTTGGCGTCAGCACCGGATGCCGGAGGCCATCCTCGCGCTGGAGGCGCGACAGACACCACTCCTCGCGCCGGAGGCGCGAATAGCAACACGGTGCGCGTCATCGACACCCAGCCGCGCTCCTCGTCATTCCCGTCAGGCCACGCGGCGAACGCTGTCGCGGGCGCCATGGCGCTGTCATGCGTCCTGCCCTCCGCACGCGTGGCGTGGTGGCTGCTGGCTGCGACCATCGCGCTCTCGCGCGTGTACGTGGGTGTGCACTTCCCTTCCGATATCCTCGCCGGTGCGATTTTCGGCTTCCTGTGCGCGTGCCTCGTAGTGCGAGATGTGAAGTCCCAGCACGCCACCTTCGAGGTCGCCCCGGTTCCTGGCACATAGGCCGTCCTCCGGCCGGACAATACGGTGGGCGTGTACGATCCGGCCCACACTGGCCACGACATGACCGCGGACCCTCGCAGCGCGAGCTCCGGCCCAGGTGAACTGGCAGACTGGCCTCGCCTGCGTGGCGTCGAGCTCCGGCGCGTCGAAAGCGCAGGCTTCGAGCCCCACGCCGAACGTCAGTCGACGCCCCCGCTCGGGTACTTCATGACCACGGAGCGCTGTCACCTCAGTTGCGCGATGTGTCATTTCAACGGACCGAAAAGTCGGAACGGCGATGTCACGATCCCACCCGAGCTGGTCCGAAAGGTGCTGGAGGGCGGTAGGCAACACGCCGATCTACGAAATGCACCGCTTCGCCGACGAGCCGACCGCGCAGTCGGCGCCCGGGGCGGTCACGGGAGTCTGATCGAGCGCTTCACGCTCGCGCGCCGCGGACGCGGCTCGCTCGGTTGCTCGAGCCCGGTTTCATTCGCTATACTCGACTGTCTCACCTACCGGCCAGGTAGCTCAGTTGGTAGAGCACGTGACTGAAAATCACGGTGTCGGCGGTTCGATTCCGTCCCTGGCCACCAGCAAAATCAATTCACTTGGAGGGGAACACCTGAATAGACCTTTGAAGAGGAGTTTGTGGATTCGGGTTCGCGGTCCACTGCGAATAGGATTTAAACCCCGCAGGAACGCGGCGCAGCGCGGTTCGACGTTCCCTCAGTTTCCGTCAATCGCGAGCACCCGCGCACCCCAAGGACAGAACCGGCCGCCGCCAAACTGGACTCCCTGCCGCTCCACATCGGAAGGACGACCGTCGCACAGCTCCATCGCTGTTTCTGCGAACTCTACATTCTCGAGATGCCAACTCCACCCCGTGTTGACGCTCGCACCGGCGACAATCCGCCCAACCGGAATGCGCGCGGTCCCGCCATTCTGAGCGGCGTGTGCCGCGTCGATCTGTGGCCTTCCGACGAGTTCCACGCGAAACGACTCGCTCGCCACGCCAAACGTCACGACTGCGATTTCGCTTGGCGCTGTCGGGCTGTCCTCACAACCGATCGCAAGAACGACCAGCAAGGATACCAATGCCGTAGCGCGCGACGCCCGGAACGCGCGCCGGGTCCCGTTTGTTCTTCTAACCCTCGACTGAACTAGGGGACCAGGGCCCGCCATATCACTCCGATCGACAGCAGTCTCACCATCACATGCCACTGCTGCCAAGGTAGTCACGATCGCGATCGTACGAGGCATCCGTTCACACATCGGAACGCTTCCGTCATGTCTCAACGAACCACGTCGAGGCTATACAGCTCGATGTTACTGCTGAGACCCTCTGCATCCACTCCTGACGGCGCGCTGAAGAGCAACTGCCCGCCTAGCAGGATGAGATTTCGGATCGTATAACCGGGAAACCGACCCGGTGCCTCCCACACCAGCGCCGTGCCGTCTCCGGTTCCGTCCGTCGTCCAGAGTTGCGTGCGAGAAGTCCTCGTCGCCTTGTCCGCGTCGACAATGACGACGAAGAACACCGTCTTAGTCGACGACGACAAACTCCCTGGGCGAGGAACCCGCGGCACCAGGATTGATGTCGGCCACGAGTTGAGTCCCCACCTCTGAGCCATCACTCACCCAGAGCTCGCTCCCGTTTTGACCGTCGTTGGCTGCGAAGACGATTCGATCGCCGAACGGCGTGCCGATATCACTCCCAATGTTTTCAAGGTGCGGCGCGTCGAGCTTTGCTCACGCCCACAGTCCAGCGGCTTGAGCGCCTCAAAAAGTAGGACAGGTAGACGAGCCAGGAAGTTTGCTGACTGGCTCAGTCAGCTTCCCACGCTCGCTGACCAACGCTCTAGGCTCAAGATCTCCAACAGGGCTAGCCTTTTCAGGACCTGCCGCACGCGTCGAGGAGCACGCACGATCCGGAGTATGCCCTTCGCGGCGATGACCTGGTTGTAGGCGCGAACCAGTTCGCCCACGCCGGCGGCGTCGATGCTGGAGACTCGCGCCAGATCTAGTAGGATGCTGCGCTCGCCGCAACGAACCAAGGCTCGAACTCTGACCGTCATAGCCCGCCCGACGGGCGCGCGAAGATGGCCCTCGAGGCGCACGACGCACGCACAGAAGGAATCGCTTCGCGCAGCAGCGGCCACTTTTCTTGACTCGGGACTCGACAGCGCCAACATCTCAGGCTCCTAATTGCGGTTCACACCGCCCAAAGCAGTTTTCTCCGGCGAGGACCGTCGCACCAACCTACCGCTGACGGGTTGCGTGACGTGTGAAAGACGCGTTCAATTTTTCGTTGAACCCGTAGTCCGTACTACGTCACTCATGCTTACGAACATCGCTGTGGCGAGATTCATGCCAGCCTACGCAACGGAAATCCTTCATCGTACGGGGCGATTCGAATCGGGATACCTGCGACGAAAGTAGACAGCGCGAATGGAGCGACGCGGAGCTGGGACCTGGTCAGCTTCGGCTTGTGCTCGACGTCCGCTGATTCATCTGGCCTGAAGCGCATCCATCCCAACCGCAGCGGCCAGCACCAGGCGGCGGTCGAGTGTGCGCCCCGCATCTGCCGACATGTCGATGTCGTAAATGTCGCGGAACTTGCCGATGCGCCGGTTGTGGACGCCCAACTCCCGGCCGTCGCGCTCGAACGTGAAATGGTAGGGAATCGGCAGCCAGTCGGCAAAATCGCCGATGAACGGGACGAAGCCGACGAGCCGCCGGAAAAGAGCGACCCCGACATGACGCTCGGAGGCGGTCACCGTGCCAGTGGGTGAGTGAATCAGGTAGGTCGATCGGATCAGGCTGCGCCCGAAGGCTTTCTGGAGTTCTCCGATCTTGGTGCCGTCAGCCGCGATCACGTCGTAGGTCGCCCACGGATCGAAGCGCTGCCGCGCCTTGATCCGCATCAGCTCCACCGCTTTGGTGTCGTCTGTGTAGAAGCGGATGTCTTCCTTGAACTTGAACCGGGCTTGCTCGACGAAACAGAACGGTTTGTCGTTCTCCGATATGAAAAACTCGTACTGATTGATGATCAGGCGAATCCGCTGGCGCAGAATGAAGTGATCGTGCTGATTCGGATCGATCACCACGACCGCATCCCCCGAATCGTTCGCCGCTCCTGACGCGGACCCAAAAGATGTTCGGATCGCGCGCCTTCGGTGATCTCGAGATCTCGCGCGCAGGGCTCGGTCGATCTAGGGGTCTTTCGCCGGCACGCGATATTGCCGTGCTGGAGACCTCTCACAGTGACCTCTACGCCGACGCCTTGCGCAAGCGTCGACGAGTCGCGGTCGCCGAGCGCCCGTGGCGAGCCTTCGCGGCCTGGAATCCGAGAAAAACCTGCATTAAGCACCTGGCGCTAGTGTATCTGAACCACAGCGCCTCGGAGCCACGTTGGGCCTGTCCTGGCGAGTCTCTGCTGCGCCAGGACTTGTTCGAGGATTTCTGCGACGAGTTCACGCGCGGACAAACCGGCTTTGGCTGGAGCGCCTTTGCGGGCCTGTCCGCGGCCGAGCGCGCGACCGTTCCTGCCGTGCTTTGTGCGACCGATGATTCTCGATAACCTGGGATGTTCAAGCTCCCGAACGTCATTCTTAGAGGAGGCCGCTGATGAGTCAGACACCCTCAGCGAAGGGGAAAGCCGGAGACAAGCCTCAACTGAGCGCGGCCGAACAAGCTGCCGCGATGAAAGTCGAGCCGACGAGCGAGCACAGGTGGCTTCAGAGGTTCGTTGGTGACTGGACGTATGAAACGGAAGCGTCCATGGAGCCGGGACAGCCGCCACAAAAGATGACGGGCAGCGAGCGCATCCGCGCGCTTGGCGAGGTCTGGGTTCATGGAGAAGGCACGAGTCAGATGCCGGATGGCAGTCCCGCGACAACGCAGATTACGCTCGGCTACGATCCCACCAAGAAGCGTTTCGTCGGCACCTGGCTCGGGACGATGATGGCGCACCTGTGGATCTATGATGGCGAGCTCAGCGCCGACGAGCGGACGCTGACGCTGGATTCAGAAGGCCCGAGCATGACCGAACAGCACAAGAGAGCGAATTATCGCGACGTCTTCGAGTTCAAGAACGACAACCTCCGCACCCTGACCGCGTTCGTCCAGGGTGACGAGGGTCAGTGGACGCAGTTCATGACGATGGACTACCACCGCAAGAAATAGGTGGCGCGCTCCACACCCTTGATCAACTCCTAGGCTCCAACCGATGCGCCGCCTCATCCGGATGCGTGATGCCACGATCTTGTAAAGGTATCGTCTCGGTTCTCGGCCTGCTGGCGGCGATGTTGCTGACGACGTGCGGCATCGCCGGCGCGCAAACCACGAGCGGCTCAGTCCTTCTACGTCCAGTCACAGGTCGATGGCGGCCAACAGATCGTGGAGGTCAGCCAAGACGGCCGTGACGTACGCGTCCGCACGATCCGCATGGTCTCGGCCGACGAGCAGTGCCCAAACGTGGTGGTGAGCGCCCACGACCAGACGCTCGGGAACACGAACGTGCCGATCGAGGCTTTTGACGTCGCCTAGCGATTCCAGGTGGCGTGTCCGGTGTCCTGAGCCGCGCATCGTAGATCAAACCTTGCCTCCGCCAGCTCCTACGGCATTCCAGCAGCTGTAACATGAACTCGGCTACGGTTTATTGAGATGCACTTACGGCGCTGGTGGTTTGCCTATGCGATCTCGCCTTTGGGGACCGTCGCGGCGATCGCTCTAATCGGCGGTCACGCCTTGGCGTTCGGCGCCAGTCCGGCTACGGTGCTAACGCTCTCTACTCTAGAGGTCACAACGCTCGGCTTGCTGATCTCCTATGTAATCGGTCTGTGCCTGCTGCCTTTCTTTCTGATGTTCGAGGAAAGGCAGTTGCGCGGGTGGTTGGTCTACATCGCCACTGCGGCCGCCGCTGGTGTGTTCACCGCAGCGTGCCTGACCTTCCCCGACATCCCGGGTTGGCGTCCCGGCTTCCTCTGCGCATTCTGCGGCACACTGTGCGGAGTGGTCTTCACCGTTGCCATGCGGACGCCTAGTAATGGACGGGCGCGATCATTGCCGTCGATGCTAAAGGGATCCCCCGCTTCCAGAACTACTTCGTCGGAATGAGCCGCAAGGTCGGCTGGGACGCGGTTTCGACCCATTTACCGTCCACGCGTACAACCAGATAGCCGACGGGTTTGCCGTCCTTCTGGCCGGTCACGCGGAACCCGAGATCCCCTCCGGACAACACGCCGCTGGGGTCACCAGACTGCCGTGCCTGAGCCTGCCCCAACCCTGCGCCAACCAAGACCGCAATCACTGCCAGCACCATAAACAGAACCGGTCGCAGAAGCCGCATCGAACGCATCATTCACCTCCGTCCGTTTAAGACGTCGCTCAGCCTCAGATTGTTGAGCGGCTGCCACGAGATCAACATAGGCACATAGGGCGTCTGGTCGCGCTAGACGCCGACATGGACGACTCGCGAAGTGATGTTGACTGGGTTGGAGGCCCCGGTTGTGATCGATCTGCCCCTCGAGCTCACCGACAACGTGACTGAACATCTCGGCTTCCGAGGGCGGTACTATTGGGCCCGATGACCGGCATTACCTTCGTGCTCGCAGCCGTCCTGTGGCTCGCGCCCGCCCCGCAGAAGGAGCCGCGGCCCGACGTGTTGAAGAAGATCTGTGCGTCGCAGTTCGGACAAGGCGACTTCGCGCGCATTGAGGTCTTCTACGACAAGGCAGGCAGCGTCGCAGTGCTGGCCTTGAGGCCCGACATCAACCGCTTCACGCACGCGCCTCACACCTATTACGGACCGGACGGCGCCACGCTCCTGGTCGTGCCCGAGCGCCCGATCGCCGCGGAGCAGGCGAAATCCGATCCAGTCCTTCAGAAGCTCGATGCGCTGATGCGAGACCTGAAGGAAGGCCAGTCGAAGGTCTGTTCGAGCTATCGTTGACAGAATGGCTCGTGGGTCCGCCTCGAGGCGGACCAGGGCCCGCTCAACCGACAAGTTGAGAGCCTCGCGATCGTGGCTCTGCGCCGCCCCAACACGCTCAGCGAGCTCGCGACGTGAGTCGCGAGGGGTGACACCAAGTCCACACCGTTTTTCGTCGCACTCTCATGTGATCGGTAACTGCCCACGGAGTTGACGAATGATCTGGACGGCGTAGGCGCTGATCACCCAGTCGTCCCGATAGATCCGCGCCAGCCGTCCCAGGTCCCGGATCCAGGCTCGGCGAAAATCCATGGCTCCCGTGTCGAGCCTGAGGGCCAGTCCAACTGCCGCGTCCTGCACCACCAACGTCGCCGAATGGCGCTCGATCGCGTCGTGAATCGCCATGCCGTTCCCGCCCGGCGTCCTGCGGTCGCCGTCGCGGGCCTCCTGTAGAGCTGGTGGCAAACGACGGTCCAGCGTTGCACCCAACACAACTGCACAGCTCGACATTTTTTCGCGCAGCCGCGCGGCGCCGAAATCCCCGCGCGGTCTGACAGGAGTCTGGGCGGGGCACGACCCGGAGTCGACCACGGATCGACCGTGGACCGGTGTAGACTCCCGCGCAGTCGATAATCGAGCGTGAGAGGAGCAGGTCATGCGATTGCTGAGACGAATGGCCGTCGTCGCGATGGGCACGTTGGGCGTCTGTTCGGCACTTCCCGGGCAGGACGACAAAGTCCTGGGCCAGCAGGGGCAGCCGGAGATGCAGGCGTGGGCGCCCATGCCCGTGCAGCCCAACACGTGGGTCCCGCCGCATCGGCCGCACTGGAAGCTGAAAGAGCTGCAGGCCGCCCACAAGGGTCAGGCGAACTGGACGGAAACCATCGTCAGCGACAGCACCCTGCGCGCCGAGTACATCTCCATGGCGCCGGGCACCAAAACGCCTCGGCGGTTCCATCCCGACACGCGCGCCTGGTGGATCGTGCAGGACGGGCAGATCCGTTTCACCATCGAAGGCCAGGAACCGTTCGTCGCCTCCAAGGGATTCCTGGTCCAGGTCCCCTATCGGAACGTCTACAGCCTTGAAACGATCGGCGACACGCCGTCACTACGTCTCGAGGTCAACATTGCCGGCGCGACGACGATGTATCCGGCCGATGAGACGCCGACGCCGCTGCCAGGTTTCGACTTCGTCAAGGTCCGGATCAGCGGCAAGGGCTCGTATGACGCCGCCAACAAGCCGTTCGTCGACTTCAGTCAAGTGGTCGCCGGCAGCGACAAGACGCGCCGTTTCATCGCCGACGATCGCGCGGTCGCCAACATCATCCGCGGCAAGCCGATTCCGGAGCCGGCGCCAACCAACAAGGGGCACTTCCACGAGGAGTCGGCGGAGTTCTGGTTCATCCTCGAGGGTCAGATTCGCTATCGCATCGGCTCGCTGCCCGTATTCCTCGCCGACCAGGGCGACATCGTGTACGTGCCCAAGCAAACCTGGCACCTCGCGTCGCATGGCGGCACCGAGATGTCGACGCGTCTGGCGATGAACGGTTATCAGGATCTGCTGCACAGCTATCAGCTCACGGAGGAAACGCGGCGTCAGTGATCGAACCGTCGGTGTCGCCGACACCCGTCGGGTTCGTCGCCGCAATGCAACTTCGGTGACGGAAGATGCTCGATGAGGTGACGCGATGGCGGCATTCGAAGGAGAAATCGCGGTCGATCTGGTGAACGTCTTCAGCGCACCGACAGGCGGCAGAGTCGTCGCGACGCTCGCCTGGGGCGACCCGGTCCGTGTGCTCGGCAAATCGAGTGGCACGCTGAAGGTGGAAATCGGCGTCCTCATCACCGGCAAGGACAAGTCGACCGTGGACGACCAGCCGGGATTCATCCGGCCGCCCTCGAAATCCAGCGGCCTGAAGCTCGATGACATCGTCACCAGGAACCCGGCGAAGCCGGGCGTGTTGAAGGTCGATTTCGTCGATGTTCAGCAGGGCGACGCCGCGCTCATCGAAACGCCGCAGGGACGGGTCATGCTGGTGGACGGCGGCGACAATCAGCTGTTCGCGCGCTATCTAGCCGCCCGCTTTCGAGGCACCTCCGACGCCAGACGCAAGTCCATCGACTGCATCGTCGTGACGCACGGCGACGCCGACCATTTCTCCGGGCTCACGGAGATCTTCGAGTCTGAGAAGTTCACGGGTGTGAACTTCGGCGAAGACAAGAAGAAGCGTCTCTTCATCCACCCGAAGCGCGTCTACCACAACGGACTGGTGAAGCGTCCAGAGAAATTGAAGTCGGGCAAGAACCGCAAGACGCGCGACATGTTCGGTGCAACGAAGACGCAAGCCGGCCGGACCTACGTGACCGAGCTCGTGAAGGACGTCTCCGCGGCCAGCCCCGATGACATGAACCAGTACTTCAAGGCCTGGCGGGGAGCGCTGCGCGCGTGGAAGAAGAAGGGCGCCATCGAGTTCCGGCGTCTGTCACGGCCCCTGAGCGGCACGGCGGCCCCGAACGACGCCTTCGATTTCCTCGCGAAGGAGGACATCCAGGTCGAGATCCTGGGTCCCCTGGAGCACAAAGTCGGCGGCAAGCCGGCGCTGCTGTTCCTCGGCAAGCCAACGCCGAAAGTGGAACGTGAACCCGGGACCTCGCAGATCCTGTTTCGAGGGTTGTCCGATTCGCACACGATCAACGGGCATTCGGTCATCCTCCGGCTGCGCTACGGCAACTGCCGATTCTTGTTCGCCGGCGATCTGAACGAAGAGTCCGAAACCGTCCTGACGGCCGCCCACACGAAAGGTGATTTGGATCTCACCTCTGAAATTTTCAAGGTGCCGCACCACGGCGCCGCGGACTTCTCGGTTCCGTTCCTCAGGGCCGTGTCACCGGCCGTATCGGTGATCTCGTCGGGCGACGAAAATGAGCGGACGGAGTACATTCACCCGCGCGCGACCTTGGTCGGGGCGTTGAGCAAGCAGGGACGCCCCACCTTGGATGAGCCGCTGATCCTGGTCACCGAAATGGCCGCGTTCTTCAAGCTCGAGGGCTGGGTCGTCAACGACCCCAAAGCGGTCAAGCACAAGACGCAGCGCAGCAAACGGGCGGGCGAGTGGTTCGCGTTCAGCCGTAAGGCCTTCGGCATCGTCAAGGTCAGAACGGATGGCCAGCGACTGTTGGTCTTCACGTACTCGGGTAAGGAAGACATGAAGGAAGCCTACGCGTTCAAGCTGCAGGGCGAGCGCGTCATCCCCGAGCGCGTGCGCAAAGGCTGACGGTAGCCTCGACGCGTTGACTTCCGAGGCCGTGCGGTCTACTTTGACCGCCAATGGCGGCTCAACTTCTCTCCCGACAGTGGCGGCGTGCGGCCTTGGTGGGCGTCGCGCTGGCCATCGCCAGCGGCGCCGCGGTCGCACAGGTCATCACCGGCACCGTGGAAGGTCGCGTGCGCGACGCGCAAGGCGGGGTGCTGCAAGGCGTCACGATCACCGCGACCAACACGGCGACCGCGACGTCACTGGTGGCCATCACAACCAGCGACGGCCTCTATCGCCTTCCCTACCTACCCTCGGGCACCTACGACATCCAGGCCGAGCTCAGCGGCTTTCGGACCTCCGTCCAACAAGGCGTCACGGTCCGCGTCAACGATGCGGTGGCCATCGACTTCGAGCTCACGGTCGCGCCCATTGCTGAGACGGTCACAGTGGAGGCCGCTCCGTCGCCAGTGCAGACGACACGATCGGAGCTGAGGCGGCTCTACGAAGAGACAACGCTGAAGGAGATCCCGATTGCGACGGTCAACGCGACCGGTCGAAACGTGTACAGCGTGGCGACGAAGGCGCCCGGTGTTGCGACGCCTGGTGGACGATTCGGACGGGCGTTCCTCGGCTCAGGCGGCGGGGACGTGGTTGCGAACGGCACCACCGCGCGATCGACCAACTACGAGCTCGACGGCATCTCGAACATCGATCCCGAGGACAACGACTATCGCACGGCGGTCAGCGTGGAGGGCGTGCGCGAGTTCGAGGTCCTGACGGCCAATTTCAACGCGGAGTTCGGCCGGGCCGGCGGCGCGCAGGTCCGTGCGATCAGCAAATCGGGCACGAACCTGTTCCACGGATCGGCGTTCGAATATTTCTACGACAACGAGCGCTTTCAATCGGCAGGCACGGAGGTGCAGGCGCGAAAGTGCACAGCCGATCAAAACCTCGGTCTGACCTCTGCTCCCGCCGGTGGCTGCTTCGCGGACTTCAGCACGCACCTGTATGGCGCCACGGCCGGCGGCCCGATCGTGCGCAATCGCGTCTTCTTCTTCGGGATGTTCGAGAACAACGTGCGCCGCGGCGCGAACTCGACCACGGGCACGGTGCCGCTGCCAACCGAGCGCGCGGTCAATACCGGATCCGCTGCGGGTGACCGCATCGTCGGCGAGTGGCTCGCGCTCTATCCGCTCCCGAACCGCGCGGAGATCAACCCGCGCCGCTATCAGGCGAACGTGCCGTTCAAGTACAACACGCCCAACCCGTTCGGCCGCGTGGACGTCAACTGGAGTGACGCGACCAAGCTGATGGGTCGCTACGACTTCCGCAACCAGGACTACAAGATCTCACGAGTGTTTCGCGGCAACGGGGGCGACATCATCGATCGCGCGCACACCGGCGGCGCGTCGGTGACGCGGGTGCTCTCGCCCTCGACTCTGGGCGAGGCTCGATTCGGGTATGCCTATCGTCAGCTCGGATTGCCGACCGAAGAAGGCTTCGAGGACTTCCCCACCATCACCGTGGCCGGATTCGGCACGCTCGGGTCACAGTCGGTGCAGTACCCGATCACTCGCAAGCTTTACGACGTGCAGGCCACCGGGTCGGTGACACATAGTCGCGGACGCCATGCCTACAAGGTTGGCTACGATCTTCATCGGACCTTCAACAACGGCGTGCAGAGCGACAACCTGCGCGGCACGGTCGCGTTCGGCACTGGCTACGGCCGCAGCAGCATCGAGAACTTCCTGGCTGGCACGCCGACGTCCTACACGCTCGCGATCGGTGACGCCGAGCGCAACTTCCGCGTGTGGGATCTCGCGCTGTTCCTCCAAGACGACTTCCGGGTGCGGCACAACCTGACGCTCAACCTCGGACTGCGCTTCGAATCGCTCACGGCATGGAAGGAGAAGGACGCCCTGACCGACTTCGGCTACGGCGACGACTGGTTCAAGCCGGCGCCTCGGATCGGAGCGGTCTGGGATATTCAAGGCAACGGGCTGTGGGTGGTGCGCGGGGCGTATGGCCTCTCGTACGACCGCGTGAACTTCTTCTTCCTGCGATCGCTCCAGTTCCAGGAGCCGCATATCCGGACGGTCACGCTCTTGCCGACCACCGAACCGCTGCGCGTCGAGACTCTCGGCCCCAACTCGGGACAGATTCAATCAGGTCCCGTGGCACGGAGCGAGGTGGATCCCGATTTCCACATGGGCCGCGTTCACACCTGGAACGCCACGGTGGAGCGTCGCATTGGACGCACATCCGCGGTGCGCGTGTCGTATGTGGGCACGGCGTCGCGTGACGTGGCGGCCACGCTGATCCTCAACCGCGCGGTGCCGACCGCGGATGCGACGTTCGCCAACCGCCAGGCTCGACGGCCGGATCCGACCGTCGCCAACATCAGCCGGCTGGCCAACGCGTCCGAAGGCAACTACAAGGGACTGCAAGCGAGCTTCGAACGACGCTTCTCCGCCGGCCTGCAGTTCCAGGTGTCGTACACCTGGTCCGAGGCGTTGGACATGGCCTCGGATCCAGGATTCGGCAGCGGCGACAACTATCTGTCGATGGACGAGAGCGCCGACCGGACGTTTCTCGTCGACCGCGAGGCGGGGATGGCGCTACGCAAGGCCGATCTGTACGGACCGTCGCGGTTCGACATGCGGCATGTCGCGAGCGTGAATGGATCGTATCAACTGCCATGGAAGGAACGTCCGGGTATCGTCGGCGCGCTGATCAACGACTGGTCGCTCTCCGGCTCGGCGTCGTACCGCGATGGCGTGCCGTTCAGCATCTTGTGCAGCGCCAACGGCGGCGACTGCAATCTCGACGGCTCGGGGCAGGACCGCGCGAGCATGGCTGACCCAAGCGTGCTCGGGACGCAGATCGACGGCTTCCCACGCGTGCCGGCCGATACGTCCACGATTTACATCCCGATCGGCGCGTTCGACCAGACTACGTGCGGCCAACCTGGAGCAACCGCGCAATGCGTCCCGGTCGGTGGCGCCAGCACTCAACCGCGGAATCGCTTCCGCTACGACGATGCGTTCTCGGTCGACTTTGCGCTGGTCCGATCGATTCGCACCTTCGGCTCTCAGCGAGCGCAAGTGCGGCTCGAGATGTTCAACCTGTTCAACACCCACTACGCTGGCACGCCGACCGTGTCGATGGCCACGCCCGACACCTTCGGACGCGTCCTCTCCACGAACGGCAACCGCAGCTGGCAGATCGGCGTGCGCTACGACTGGTGAGCCTGCCGCGCGGAAAGCATCGATGAGACCTCTCTATCGTCCTCAATACGTCCTAAGTGTGCTCGCGATCGCCATGACCGTTGGCGTCATCGCCCCACGCACGACCATCGCGGCACGCCCTGCTGAACGATCCTCCGGACAATCCGGCCACGGCCCATTGCGCGCCGATCAACCGATCCGCGGCTGGACGATTCTGTCCGACAGCGAGCCGGACGCCGACGCCGTGATCGCCGCCGCACCCTCGTACCAGATCAACCACCTGCAACTGTCGCATCTGCTCGTGAACGACCTGCGCGAGATTCGCGAGCCAGAACGCCGTGCCAAAGTCCAGCGGCTCCTCAAGGCGGCACACAGCGCGGGCATTCAGGAGGTGGTCCTCTGGGACCACGCGCTTTACGATCTCGACTACTACCCCGCGCGCTTTCGCACCGGTCCCGGCAACACCATCGACCTCGACAATCCAGCGTTCTGGGAGTGGCTGCGGCAGGACTACCGCGATCTGTTGGACTTCGTGCCCGGCGTCGATGGCCTCATCCTCACCTTCATCGAGACCGGCGCACGGGCGGAGCGACAGCACTCGACCAAGCTGCCGACCAGCCAGGACAAACTGGCTGCCGTCGTCAATGCCGTTGCCGATGTCGTCGTTGGCGAGCGACGGTTGAACTTGTACGCA
The DNA here is from genome assembly GCA_036732565.1 of Vicinamibacterales bacterium. GTDB lineage: Bacteria > Acidobacteriota > Vicinamibacteria > Vicinamibacterales > UBA2999 > JAIVJN01. The sequence goes on along the minus strand of DAINCF010000022.1, from coordinate 9,151 downwards.
CGAACTTTCTCTTACACCCACGAGGAGTACGACAGCATCGTCGGCGCGGTGGCGAAGTTCGCGCGGCCCGAGATTCGTCTGATGATGAAGGAGACGCCGCACGACTTCTTCCTCACGCACCCGAACGACTTCTTCGCCGGCACGATCGCACGGCCCACCCTCGTCGAGTTCGACATCGGCGCGGAGTTCAACGGCCAGGGCATCATCGCCAATACATGGCCGGAGCACATCCTGGCGCGAGCACGCGATCTGCTGAAGCGGCCGCACGTCACCGGCTACGTCGCCCGCACCGATCGCTATGGCACGACGCGCGTCATCGGACGGCCGTCCGAGATCAATCTCTTCGCCTTGGCCCGCTTCGCGGAGGATGCGCAGGTCACGGCGGAGGAGGTGTACGACGCCTTCATCACCAAGCGCTACAGCGCTGCCTCAGTGCCGCACGTGAAGGCCGCATTCCGCAACGCCTTCGACATCGTCACCTCCACGCTCTACACGCTCGGCACCAATACGGCGAATCACTCGGCGCTGGACTACGACCCCTACGCGTCGAGCTACGCGCGTCATGTGTCCGGCAAGTGGCTCGATCCACCCATCGTGTTCCTCCGACACGACCTCAACCGCGAGCTGCACTATTGGAAGGACGTCGTCGATCGACTCGCGCCGCCGTGGGCCAAGACCCCCAAGGGGGCTCAGCTCGACGAGGTGCCATGGGTCCTGCAGCGTGGATGGCTGCACGACGAGGAGCGGATGGATGCAGGTGTCCTGCAAGACGTGCTGACAGAGAAGGCGTACGGTGTGCGCCTGGCGGAAGCGTCGGTGGCGCGCATCGAAGCCGCGCAATCGGCGCTCTCCGAGCGGGACTATCGTGACCTGCTCCAGCACTTTCAGCAGACGCGGCTGACCGCGCGCCTCCACCGCGCCGTCGCGGCCGCGTATTTCGGCTTTCGCGTCTGGGCTCGCGGCGAGCCGCATCGAACGGCGCCGCTCACGACGACCGTCCGCGAGGCACTGGCGGAAATCCCGGTAATCGCCCAACAGATCCAGGACTACCCTGCCAGGCCTCCGGTCGGGCAGTGGAACTGGACGGAGGATGCCACCGCTGCGCGCCGGTACTTCGAGCAGATCACGCGCACCGGTTGGCCGAAGCAGACGCGCGGCATTACCAATCCGTACGGCGGGATGACGTTTCCCCTGCAATAGCGCAGGCGTGGGCTAAGGCGCCACCTGCAGACGCGCGCTTCCGGCGTACATCGAATTGCCGTTGCTTGCCAGCTCGAAGCCACGCTCCGCCGATCGGAACATCGCGATGCTCAAGGGCAGGGCTTCCGCAAAGCACCCCTCCGGAAAGAAGCCCAAGGCCATGAAGCCCCGGCCGTCTGCTTCGACGCCGTAGGTCGAATCGCGAATGATGCCGGTGCAGTTGCCGCCGCCCTCCTTCTTGAAGGACGCCTGCCCATTGACCTTGCCCTTGCCGTCGAGCGTCATGACGCCGGTCGCGACGGTCTGCTTGAAGCCGTCGAGACCTGCGAGCTGGAACGCGTACGTCCCCGCGACGGAAGCCGTGCTGAACGGTCCCGCTCCGCGTCTGACCGCGCGCCCTGCAAAGGTCCCCTGCGCGCTCGAGAACACGAGCTCGTTCACCGTTTTCGCCGCGATGTTCAAGTGGATCGCCACCGAAGCCGTGCACGGGGCATCGCCGAAGAAGCCCAGCGCAAGGAATCCCGTGCCGTCCGGCTTCACGGTGTAGATCGAACTGTGAATCGTGAAGTCGCAGTTGCCAAAGCCATCGCGACGCAGGGATCCCTTCCCGGTCACCATCTTGCCGCCATCGAACTCCATGATGCCGGTCGACACCACTCGCTGGCCCTGCTCGAGGCCTTCGAATCCGAAGGCGTAAGTGCCCTTGAGGTGAGCCGCCGTGAAGGTCTGCGTGTCCCCGACGACCTCGGTGAGCGCGATGACGAGTGCGGTGATGACGGCTCTGCTCATGGCCATACCATCTTTGTCACGGCAATCGGGTCTCGCGATTCGCGGTCGGGTCTTTCGAGAACTTCACATGGCGGACGCGTCCTGCGTCCAGCACGAACCCGTTGACGTGGTTGCGGCTGTCGCGGACGAATCGAAACGTGCCCGGCGATCCGCCGAACGTATCGACCACGAGCGGTTCCATCGGTGCAGGACGCGACTTGGAGCGATGAAGCGTCAGCACGCCGTTCGTCAGCACCACCCGATACACCGCGTCCATCTCATCACTTCGATAGACCCCGGCGAATTCGTCGAGCGTTTTGGGGACGAAGGGATCGACCCGCTCGTAGACCGGCGCCGTCGGCGAACCGTCAGGGCCAATCCTGAGACGCGCGCCGCCGCCGGCATCCGTCACGAACGCGAGGCGAGGGCCGGGACCCGATGCCGGCACGAAGCGCCCTCCACCGATGGATTTCAACGGGAACCGCTGGGTACCTGCCGTCGTTACCAGCCGGTCCTCCTCGAGAGCCACGCGCATCGCGTTGGCCTCGGTCTGATTCCAGTACAAGCCGGCGTAGGTTGCCAGTTGCGCCGGAGGCAACGGCACCTCCACCTCCTCGCTCGCGGTGAGCGTCGGGGCGGAATCGAGAACGTCGCTCAGGAACACGTCGGCCACCTTCCGCGAGAGCTCTCCTGGATTCGCTGATGCCAGGTTGCAGGCACACGCGACCCCGAAACGCTGGGCTGGGAAGCGCACGAAGTCGGCACGGTACCCCGCGTCGGCGCCGCCGTGACCGACGGTCGGCTGGCCACGATACACGCCGTGCGACAAGCCGGACGCGTAGTCAATCGACGTCTTGTCCGCGAGCGTGCCGCGTTCGGTCAGCCGTGCGATCAACGTCGCGTCTCCGACGGTTGGCTTCTCGAAGTTGAAATTCCAGCGCGCCAGATCCTCGACCGTGGTCAACAAGCTCGTCGCGCCCGCCGTGTCGAAGTTGGTCACGCTCAGCCGAAACGTGTCACCTTCGCGCGCGTACCCGTACGCCTGGTGCTTCACCACCTCTGTGAACGCGTCACGGAAGTGCGTATTCGCCATGCCGAGGGGCTTGAAGATTCGCTCGGTGGTGAACTCACGGAACGACTGGCCGCTCGCGCGGCTCACGATGATGGCCAGAAGCGTGTAGCCGCTGTTCGAATACAGAAAGCGCTCTCCTGGCGCGAAGTTGAGTCCGCGCTGGCGCGACAGCAGCTCGAGCACATCGTCATCCGTGATGAGGTCGCGCGAGTACCGCCAGCCGGCCAGACCCAGCAGCGCCCACTGGTCGCGGATGCCGCTCGTGTGATGAATGAGATGGCGGATGGTGATGCGATGGCTGAGGTCCGGCAGCTCGGGCACGTGCCTCCGGACATCGTCATCGAGATCGATGGTGCCGGCTTGCGCCAGCAACAGGATGGCGGTGGCGGTGAATTGCTTCGACACGGACGCGACGTGGAACACGGAGCGCGGGCTCAGGGGTACATCGTGATCCAGGTTGGCCATCCCGTACGCCCGCTGGTACACGATGCGGTCGCCCTGATAGACGGCAACTGCACACCCCGGCGAAAGCTGTGTATCGAAATCCTTGAACACGGCATCGACGCGCGCGGCACGCCCGCTGTCGTCTGGGGTGGCCGGCACCTGCGCGCGAACCGCGCCCGCGCACAGGACGATGGCGGTGACGAAGGCTGAAACGACACGTGTGATCATGAGCGATGACCTTTTAGCGACGCAGCCAAGCGTACGTTGATTTCACCACTCGTTCTTTACGGCTAGCGAACCGCGATGGGAGCGACGGTCGACCCGGTCCCGCCGCGAATCTTGAGCGGCTGGACCACGAACGCGAATTCTTGCACGCGCTTCGCCGCCAGATCGTCCAACTTCATGTTCTCGAGCAGGAAGACCCCGTTGACCACGAGCACGAGTTGGTGGACGGGCGTATCGAGGCTCTTGTCGGGATTCGGCGAGACCTCGACGGACATCGTGTCGCTGCCGATCAGGAGCACATCTTGCTTGGTCAGCCATCCAGCGGCCGCCAGACCGATGCCCGGCGCCGGTCCCGCGTAACGTGCGCCATCGCTGTCCCACAGTCGCCCCCAGCCGGTGTGAATCAGCACCGCGTCGCCGGGCGCCAGCTTCAGCCCCTGCTTGGCGATGGCGCCCTCCAGATCGCTCGGTGTGATCTCGTAGCTCGCGGCGAGCATCTCGAGTCCCTTGAACGCCGCGACGTCAATCAGCACGCCGCGAGCGAACAGACTCCCGATCTTCTCGACACCCAGCTTCTGGAAACCGGTGCGCGACGCGACCGTGTTGATCGGGATGCAGTTGTAGAGCTGACCGTCGATGCCCTGGTGCGAGAACATGTCGAACTGCGTCCCCACCTGCCCCAGCTCGGTGACGACGAGCTCTTCGTTCGAGTCGCGCTTGTTCGTCCCGAGTGGGCCGTTGGTGCGCTTGGTGTGAAGGTTGTAGCTCCGCGTCCCGAAGAGCGGCATGCCGTTGGCGAGAACGCGGCCCAGCTCGATGATCTCCCCCGTGCGGATCAGCTGCGCTGCGCGCAGCACGGAGGCAGACGTCACGTGGTTCGCGGCGCCGCGCTCGTCGGCCGCGCCCCACTTGGAGGGACACCGCTCAGCCGGGGTCGGCGGCGTCCACGATTGTGCGAACGCGCTCGGCCCCAGCGTCAGCAACAGTCCATGAACAATCACGAGGATGCGCATGCGGCATTCTACGTCGCCTTCCTCGTCTGGCTGCGCCGTACGCTGCCCGCGTCGATCGTCTGACCGTTGGCGGCAACCATCTGAAAATGCAGCACATCGCCCACGATCTCCATCAGCATGAAGCCGTAGCCCTGATCCCATCCCTTGGCCGTCAGATCGGTCTTCAGGATGTTTCCCTTGCGCAGCTTCGCTGAGTTGCCGACCGTGAAGTAGGCAATGCCCTTTTGCGGCTTCAGGCGCTCGTAGAAGTGCTCATGGCCAGACAGGACAACATCCACGCCGTACTTCAAGAAGAGCGGCTCGAGGCGTTCGCGCTGCAACTCCGCCGACCCGTGCCGGTCGCCCGACGAATAGAGGGGATGATGGAAGAAGCAGATCTTCCAGTCCGAGCCGCTCGCCGCCAGTTCCTTCTCGAGCCACTGCAACTGCCGATCGTCGACGTAGTTGCTGTCGAGCGCGAAGAACCGCACCCCGTTGGCGGGCTTGAACGTGTAGTAGCGCTCACCGTTCATGTTGAACAGCTTGTAGAAGCGCTGGCTCGGGTCGTCGTGGTTCCCGAGCGAGGCATAGAACTTCACCCCAGCGTCGAGCAATGCTTTGTACGGGTCCTCGAACTTGCGCTTGAACTCCTTGGCGCCTTCGCTGCCGTAGATGTTGTCCCCGACGAGCACGGCGAAGTCGAAGGGGAACATGGCCCGCCACGTCGCGGCCTGCTTGCCGACGGAGTACTGCGATTGGCTCCCGGTACCGGTGTCGCCCAGCACGGCGAACTTCACCGATCGCTGATCGTTCGGCAGCTGGAGTTGCTGGGCGAGCGCTGGCGCAATGAGACCGGTGATCAGGATTATCAGCGCGAGATGTCGACGCACGAGATATCGACGCATCACTCCCCCTTCACTTCGCGATCGCGTTGGCGATGTAGTCGACGATGATCTCCGCTTCCGGGTCGAACAGCAGGAGGTTCCTCCGCACCAGTCGATATTCCACTTCCTTTGGGAGTGGTGGCAGGCTCGCCAGCACGTTCGCCGGCACGGTCGGCAGCGGCGCCGCGTCGGGGTATTTGGCGTTGATCTTCAGCGGCACCGAGAGCGGCCCGTCTTCGGCGATCGTAGCCTTCGTCTCGCGACCCTTCTCGCCTTTCATTTCGGGCGCCAGCAGACGCCGAAACACCGGGCGGACCTCCGTGGTGAAGATGTCGCCGGGACGCGCGTCCGCGCGCAGGGATCGGATGTGCGCCGCGAGCGACTCTTGCGCGGCCTTGATGGCCGCGGGATCGGTCGTCTCCTTGAGCCGGGGACCGTCTTTCGCCGCTTTCTTTCGCAGCTCGACGTACTTGTCGACACGCGCTCGGAAGTCGGCCAGGAGACGTGCAGTCTCGTTCACGACGGGCTGAGCGGCCGGCACCGTGGCACGCACAGACGCGCTCGGAACGTACGCGCCAGCGCCGATGGCAACCCTCGCCAATGCGACGAACAGGATGAGGTGCATAGGCTCCTCCTGAGCTCACCTGCGACACCTTCAGGATGCGTGCCGTGCTCACGGTTGAGGTGACATCGGCAGCCGTCTTGCTCCGTATCGCCCCACTGTTGGGGTGATGGGAGGCTGACATGAGCTGCACGCGACGACGGCCGAGCCTGTTGGCGAGCGTCGTGACGACCCTCGTCTTCGTTTCCGTCCTGAATCCGAGCGCCTGTGCGTATCGCGCTCGCTCGACCCAGATTGGCCCGCCCACGAGAGCGCAACTCAACGAGCTGTGGGACGCGTCGGCCGCTCCCGGGCGCCGGGATCTGTTCTACGGATCCGGCGGTCGTGCACTCGCGCCGCGTCAGGGGGCCCGCTTCACCTATGTAGAGACCGACGACAGCGGTGCCAGTCCCGGTTACACGGTCCGGGATGCCAACGGGCGCGAGTGGGATGTCAAGCTCGGCCCCGAAGCACCCGTCGAGGTCGTGGTATCGAGGCTGGTGTGGGCAGCCGGGTTCCATCAGCTCCCCGCCTACTACCTGGCCCACTGGACGCTCGCGGACGGACCGAAGCCCGGACCTCAGCAGGCGGGGCGATTCCGGCCGAAGCTGCCGGGCGTCAAGTTCATCGACCGCTGGGCCTGGCATGAGAACCCGTTCGTCGGGACGCAAGAGCTGCGCGGCCTCTTCGTCGTGATGGTGATTCTGAACAACTGGGATCTGAAGACCTCGCAGAACGCCCTCTATGAGGTTCGATCCGGCGCACACACCCAACGCCGCTACGCCGTCGTCGATGTCGGCGCGTCGCTCGGAGGAACGCGATGGTTCTTCCCGGGCTCGAAGGGCGACGTCGACGACTACGAGCGGGAGTCGTTGATCGCGGGGGTCCGTAACGGGCGCGTCCAGTTCCACTATCGCGGGGCGTGGCGTGAACCGGTGCTGGACAACAACATCACCGTGGCGGACGTCCGCTGGGCGTGCGGCCTCTTGGCGCGTCTGTCCGACAAGCAGTTGCGCGATGCATTCCGCGCGGGTGGCTACGACCCGCGTCTGGCATCTCGCTTCATCCGAGTCGTGCGGGCTCGGATCCGAGAGGGTTTACGCCTCTCGAGCGATTCCGGAGATCCCCGAACACTTTCGTGACTCGTCACACGGACGTCACCTGACGGTCATGACTCGACTGTAGCTTTGGTGGCTCGCGCTTGTGCAAGGTTGGGAACTCTGCTCCCGACACACGGGCCATCCAAGTCGAAATCAGACCCAAATCGTCTTGCGGCGGGAGACCGCGCCATCCCGCCGCCAGAGAACAGGTGCTCCATGCAGGTCGACTATTTCAAGGACATCCTCGTGCCAGTCGTCGGGGGGCTTGGCATCTTCATGCTGGGCCTCGAGTTCATGTCGAACGGCATCCAGAACCTTGCCGTCAACAAGATGCGTGCCCTGCTGGCGAAGATCGCCGGCACTCCGATCAAGGGCGTCCTGGCCGGGACTTTGATCACCGGCGTCATTCAGTCGAGCACGGCGATGACGGTCATGACCGTCGGCCTCGTGAACTCCGGCGTCCTCGCGTTGCGACCGGCCATCAGCGTCATCATGGGGGCCAACATCGGGACGACGCTGGGCAACGGGCTCATCGCGTTGCCGCTCGGGCCGTTGGGATTGTTGCTCGCCGGCACCTTCGCGCTGGTGCACGTCTTCTCGAAGAACGAGCGCGTCAAGAACATCTCGCTCGCGTGCATGGGCTTTGCGCTGATCTTCTACGGCTTGAACTTGATGACCGGCGGCCTGCGTCCGCTGCGCAACATGCCCGAGGTGATGTCGGTAATCTCCAGCCTGAGGGCCGACAACCTCATGGGCGTGATCTACTGCGTCCTGATCGCCGCCTTCATCACGGCGCTGATCCACTCCTCGTCCGCCACGATCGGCATCGTCATGGGCCTCGGCGCCGCCGGTGTGCTTCAGTGGCAGACCGCCGTCGCCTTCTCGCTTGGCGCCGACCTGGGCACGACGATCACGTCGTGGATGGCGTCGCTCAACTTGACGAAGAACGCCAAACGCGCGGCGTATGCGCACATCTCGTTCAACATCATCGGCGTCCTGGTGATGTTGCCGTTGTTCTTCCCGGCGATGAGCCTGTTGACGTGGGCGATGGGCTTCTTCGGCGGCGACCCGGGCGTGCCGGTCATGCGCGACGGCAAGGAGACGTTCCCGTTGGTGCCGGTCGCCGTGGGGCTGTACTCCACGGCGTTCAACGTCTTCAACACGCTGCTGCTCTTCCCGTTCGTGGGGGTGTTCGAGCGCGTGCTGTCCCGCATCGGGCGCACCGACGGCGAGAACATCGAGGACTACTCGATGGCGCGCTTCCTGGATCGGAACGCGGGCGGTCAGCTCGAAACCGGGGTGCCGCTGGTTCAACAGGAAATGGCCCGCTACCTGGAGGCGGCGGCCCTCTTCCTCGACATCGCGCGCAAGCAGAAGCCGGCGCCCGGCAACGCGAAGGACCATCAGACCGCGATCGATATTCTGAGCCGGGACATCCGCAAGTACACCGCGGCGATGTTCAAGCCCACCATGCCGCACGACCAGGCCGATCTGATCGCGAGCCTGATCGAAGAGGACGATTTCACCGCCAGCCTCGGCGAAACCCTCTACCAGGCGGCACGACGGGTCGAGCGGCAGGAGTACACGCCCGCCGCGCGGCAACTGGTCAACGCGACGCTTGATGAAATCGGTCAGGCGCTGCGGACGATCGTCCCCAACGGGCGTGGAGCGCTGGCCGACGCGAACGCCGACGAGCGCCGGCAGTTTCTGCTCGCGACGCGTCAGCGCTGCCTCACGCTGGGCGCCGAGCTGACGTGGGAGGAGCGCGGCGCGATCCTCGAGCTCCTCGGCACGGCCGAGCGCGCGTTCTTCCTCATCGATCGCATCGACGCCGAACGCCGGTCGGTCCCGCGTGCGGTGTTCGC
>DAINCF010000021.1:0-26270 GCA_036732565.1 Vicinamibacterales bacterium | reverse complement strand
GTTCGAGATCGGCGTTGGTCGACCAACGCCGATCTCGAACGAGCGCTCGCGGCCCAGTTCGCGGCGTTGGCCAAACACGCGGGCAAGTGATCGTGGCCGGCACCGACGACATCACATCCCTCCTGCTCGCCCACCAGCACGGTGACGCGGCGGCGCTCGATCGTGTCTGGCCGCTCGTGTACGATCATCTCCGAGCCATCGCGGGCCGCCAGTTGCAGCGCGGCGGCCCGGCCACGCTGAACGCGACAGCCCTCGTGCACGAGGCCTATCTGCGCCTCGCGGACGACACGCGCCTCCAGTGGCAGAATCGCGCGCACTTCCTCGCGATCGCCGCACGGTGCATGCGTCAGGTGATCGTCGACGCGGCGCGAGCGAGGCGGGCGCTCAAACGCGGTGGCGGGCGGCCGGTGGATGTCTTGAATCCAGACGTCATCGCGGTCGACAGTCAGGCCGAGCTGATCGTGGCGATCGATGGCGCGCTCGATGCGATCGTGACGTTCAACGAGCGCATGGGTCGAGTGGCAGAGTGCCGGCTGTTTGCGGGACTGACTGAAGAGGAAACGGCGCAGGCGCTGGGAACGTCGTTGAGGACGGTGCAGCGTGAGTGGCAGCGGGCGCGGGCCTGGTTGCAGCAACACTTGGATGGAGAGAAGGCACGATGAGTCACGCACGAAAGCTCGCGACGCTCGACGCGGCGCGATGGCGGATCGCGGTGATCCTGACGGTCGCGATGATGGTGCTGTATTTCGGCTTCATCCTGCTGGTGGCCTATAACAAGCCGTTTCTGACGCATCAGGTCGTGCCCGGCCTGAGTGTCGGCATCCTGCTCGGCGCCCTCGTCATCCTCGCCGCCTGGGTGTTGATCGGCATCTACGTGCGCTGGGCGAATCGACACTACGACACAGCGGTCGACGCGCTGCGGGATCAGGCGTGACCGGCGCGATGGGCGAGCCCAACCTGCTGACGATCGCCGGGTTCTTCATCTTCATCGCATTGTCGCTGGGCATCACCTTCGTCGCGGCTCGCCGCACGAAGAGTGCCGAGCAGTTCTACGCGGCAGGGCGAAGCCTCACCGCCCTGCAGAACGGGATGGCACTGGCCGGCGACTACATGAGCGCGGCCAGCTTCCTCGGCATCGCCGGGCTCGTGGCACTGTCGGGTTTCGACGGCCTGATCTACTCCATCGGCTTCCTCGTCGGCTGGCCGGTGGTGATGTTCCTGATCGCCGAGCCGCTGCGCAATCTGGGCAAGTACACGTTTGCGGATGTGGTCGCGTTCCGGCTGCGACAGGCGCCAGTGCGCGTGGCGGCGGCCGTGGGATCCCTGGCGGTGGTGGCGTTCTACCTGATTGCGCAGATGGTGGGCGCGGGCAATCTCATTCGCCTGCTCTTCGGCATGCCTTACGAGCTCGCCGTCACGATCGTCGGCATCGTCATGCTCGCCTACGTCCTCTTCGGCGGCATGATTGCGACGACCTGGGTGCAGATCGTGAAGGCGGTGCTGCTGTTGCTGGGCGCGCTGCTGCTGGCCATCATGGCGCTCGCGCGTTTCGGCTTCAGTCCTCTGGCGCTGTTCCGCGCCGCGTCCGAGCAATACGGCGTCGCGGTGCTCGGCCCAGGGCGGCTGGTGTCGGATCCGCTCGACGCGATCTCGCTCGGCCTGGCGCTGATGCTCGGCACCGCTGGCCTGCCACATATTCTGATGCGCTTCTACACCGTGCCCGACGCGCGCACGGCACGCGCCTCGGTCAGCTACGCCACGGCGTTCATCGGCTTCTTCTATCTGCTGACGTTCGTCCTCGGCTTCGGCGCGATGGTGCTGGTTGGCCAGCCGGCGATTCGGGCGATGGATGCCGGCGGCAACATGGCGGCGCCCTTGCTCGCGCAGGCGGTCGGCGGCGAGGCGTTCCTCGGCTTCATCTCCGCGGTGGCGTTCGCGACCATCCTGGCGGTCGTCGCCGGCCTGACGCTCGCGGGGGCAGCCACGCTCTCGCACGATCTCTGGGTCAACGTCGTCCGGCACGGCGTCGCGAGCGAGCACGAAGAGATCCGGGTGGCACGCGGTGCCACCATCCTGCTCGGCATCCTCGCCATCGTGCTCGGCATCGCGTTCAAGGGACAGAACGTGGCCTACATGGTGGGCCTCGCGTTTGCGATCGCGGCCAGCGCCAACTTTCCCGCGCTCGTGCTCTCGATGTTCTGGCGGCGCTTCACGACCAGAGCCGCGCAAGTCAGCATGCTGGTCGGCACCGCGTCGAGCCTGTTGCTGATCTACGCCTCACCAACGATTCAGATCGACATCCTCAAGAACAGCGAGGCCTGGTTTCCACTGCGCAATCCCGGCCTCATCTCGATCCCGCTCGCATTCGCCGTGGCCATCGTCGTCGCCTGGCTCTGGCCAGAGCCCGAAGCCGCGGCTCGGTTCGCCGAGGTCGAGCGACGCGTTCACACCGGCCTGGAGACGCACGAGAACGAGCCGGCTCAGCGATAAGAGCGCGTTGCGAAATTGGGTTTACGTAGCGACCGGCACTTTCGCAACGCACCTAAATCCTCTGCTCATGTGAAACGGTTTGCTGCCGATAGTCACAAGTGTAAAGAGGAGTCGCGTCTCGCATGCCCCCACCGGGTTTCGACAACCTGCAGCACCTCGTCGTGCTGATGATGGAGAACCGCTCGTTCGATCACATGCTCGGAGGGCTGAAGGCGAGCGATCCGCGGATTGACGGCCTGACGGGCGACGAGACCAATCCCGACACCAACGGCGCCTCGGTCAAGGTCAAGGCGCAAGCCGCCTATCAGGGGCAGCTCGATCCGGATCCGGACCACCACTTCCCCGCTGTCGATCTCCAGATCTTCAACGGCGGCCAGACTGCAACGATGCAGGGCTTCGTGTCGAGCTACTTCAACCAGCAGCACGACATCCCGCAGTCGCGCAAGATCATGTATTACTTCAAGCCCGAGAAGCTTCCGGTCTTGACGACCCTCGCGCGCGAGTATGCTGTCTTCAATCGCTGGTTCTCCTCCATTCCCGGGCCGACGCTCTGCAACCGCGCGTTCGCGCACTACGGCACGTCGTTCGGGCACGTCGGGATGGAGCTGTTCTACGCCAACCAGCAATTCAAGAGCATCTACGAGCGTGTCATCGACGCCGGCCTGACGTCCAAGCTCTATTACTTCGATCAAACCAGTTCAACGCTGGAGATCGTCAACCTGCTTCAGGATCAGCCGCAGCTCTTCGGCACCTACGAGCAGTTCCTGGACGACTGCGAGAGCGGCTCGTTGCCCGACTACGCGTTCGTCGAGCCCAACTACTCGGACCACGACGGCGACGGCGGCGCCATCATCGCGTCGGATCAGCATCCCGATCATCACGTGCGCGAAGGAGAGCGGTTCATCGCGTCGGTGTACAACGCCATTCGCGCCAATCCGGCCTTGTGGCGATCGACCGCGTTGCTCATCACCTACGACGAGCACGGCGGCATCTACGATCACGTGCCGCCACCGGCGTGCATGCCCGATGGGTTCGTCGCGCAGCCGGCGGCCACGCAGACCGGCCAGCCGTTTCGCTTCGATCGGCTGGGCGTCCGCGTGCCCGCGGTGCTCGTGTCGCCCTGGATCCCCAAAGGCACCGTGGACAACCGGGTGTTCGAGCACGCCTCGATCCCCGGCACCGCGACCGAGTGGCTGCTCCCGAGCTTCGACGATTCCGAGCGTTCGCCCCGAGAAGCGGCGGCGAACACGTTTCTCGACTTGCTCTCGTTGCAGGGCATGCGGACCAACACGCCGCGGTTCCAGCTGTGAGCCGGTGGCATCTTCACGGAGTGACCTTCGCATGGTGGTGATCAGAGTCCCCAAGACGCCGAAACGAGCGTTCAACACCAAGCGACCGCCCTCGGACCTGCTGAAGGCACAGGTCGCCCACCTTGAAGCCGCGGCTAGGTCGCTGACGCCGGGCACACCGCTCGCGCATCGTCAGCCCAAGACCGAGGGGCAAGCGGCGAAGTACATCGAGAAGCTGACGAGGCAAATGCGAAGCGCCGCCGAGCCGCCGGCGCCGCCTGCACCTGCAGCCTCCACGCCCGCATCACGTAAAGCCAAGGCGAAGGCCGCGCCGAAGCGCGTCAAGAAGAGCCGACCACGGTAGCCATGCGATTACGAAGCGTTCTCGTGTTCCTCGTGTTGGCGACGCCCGCCGCGGCGCAAGAGAGCAAGCTTCATGCGGAGCTCAGGCGCGAGGCCGAGCGAATCGCGGAGAACTGCGACACGTTCGATCTGAGGGCGATCGGGAGTTGCGTGGTGACGCTCGCCACCGACAAGCCCCTGCACGTCGCCCTCGGCAGCATCGCCCCAGAAAACGGCTTCGGGTTCGGGGCTGCGTTCGTCACCCGTCACAATCCCAGCGAGAACTGGCGACTGAGCTGGAACGCGGACGCCGTGCGCGCCCTGGGTGGCGCGTGGCGCGCCGGGGCGTACATGAAGGTCATCCGCACGGCCATCGACGACATCGTCGTCGTCAGCGATCCGGACGAGACCCTCGAGCCGGCCGCATCTGGCGTGCACGCCTATCCCGTGATGAACGTGTACGCGCAGGCGATTTCGCTGCCGACGCTGTCGTACTTCGGCCTCGGCTCCGACTCGAGCCGGGACGGGCGGGCGACGTTCGGCATGCACCAGAGCATCGTCGGGGCCAACACGATCGTGCCGATGACGCAGTTCGGAATCGGCCGCGCGCTGAACCTGTCGCTGGTCGGAGAGATCAACGGCCGATTCGTCAGCGTCGGGAGAGGACCCGCTGATGAAGGTCCCTCGATCGAAGAGGTCTACACGGAGGCGAGCGCGCCAGGGCTCGGACGCGATCCAGGATTCCTGCAGCTCGGCGAAGGCGTGCGGATCAAACCGTCGCTGCTGAACGGACGGGCGCGGCTCAACTACCTGCTGCAGGTGCAGCAGTTCATCGCGCCGTCGGACTCGACGAGCTCGTTTCGCCGCTGGACGATCGATCTCGATCACGAGTTTCCGCTGTATCGGAACAGCGCATCGCCTGCCACGCGCGACACGAACGGGCCCGATGAGTGCGCCATCGATACGGGCGGCGAGCGGTGCCCGTCGATCACCCGCAATCGGACGGGAGCCGTCGGTATCCGGCTGCTGGCCGCCAAGTCGGGTGTGTCGGGCGACAGTGCGGTGCCGTTCTATTTCCAGCAGACGCTCGGCGGATCCGACATCAACGGTCGGCGCCTGCTGGCGAGCTACGACGACTACCGCTTTCGAGGACCGCACCTGCTGGCCTTCCAAGAGACGTTGGAGCACTCCGTGTACGGACCGATCGGCGTCTGGCTCGCCGCCGAGCAGGGCAAGGTGGTGCGACAGGACGAGGGGCTCGGCGACGGTGGCTTCCGGCGCAGCTACGGGGTGGGCCTGACGCTGCGCGCCGGCGGCTTCCCAGCCGTGCTGATGTCATGGGCCAGAGGCGATCGGGAAGGAAGCCACTTCGCGTTCACGATGACCACGACACTGCTCGGAGGGTCGAGCCGACCCTCGTTGCAGTAGCCGCTCCGTTCGCTATCCGTGTGGGCGCTAGCGTTCCTTGACGCGCGCTTCGATCTCCGACAACCGCTGCAGCACATCCGCGAGCTGCGCCTTGAGCGCGTCGTTCTCGGTCTTGAGCTCCTTGATCGCCTGCAGGGTGATGAGCGGCAGCTTGCTGTAGTTGACCGCCTTGTAGCCGTCGTCATCCGTCGACACGAGCTCGGGCAGGACGTCTTCGACTTCTTGTGCGACGAGCCCGTACGACTGGCGTGCGCCGAAGGCTCGCGCGGGGAATTCGTCGGCGCGCCAGAAGTAGTGCACCGGCCGCAGCGACGCAACCTTGCCGAGCATCGGCTCGAACGACGTGATGTCGCGCTTGAACCGCGCGTCGGATGCACAGACACCCGCGATCAGCGTGGCGTCGCGATCCTCGACGCATCCGACTGTGCCCCCAAACCCGCCGACGCGGACGTTGCCGGTCACGTCCAGCTGCTGCGCCGGGGCGCTGACGCCGATACCGACCCGGCCGTCGTGATTGATGGTCATGCGGGTTCCGGTGAAGTTGGTGCCGTTGAACACGGTCTGGAAGCTGAGGCGCGTCCCGCGTGTAGTCGGGCTCCAGTTCTCCGTGGCCGACGCAAGCATGAGCGCGCCTGGAAGATAGCTGGCGCCGTCAAAGCCTTCGGCCTGAAACGCGGCGAGCTCGCTGTGATCAAGATGGGCTGGCCCGGCGTGACACCATTGCCGCGACGACCGATGAACGACGCGCGGCCGACGGACTTGGTGACTACCGACGCCCCGATCGGCAGGATGTTCGGACCATCGCCAACGCCCCCGAAGACGAATTGCCCTGAGTTCCCTTGGCTGTCAGACCACGAACCGCCCAACGTCGCGAGCGTAATGAAGGCATCGACGTGCACCGCTTGGCCGCCCTGCGTGCTGACGATGGTGAAGCCGAGGCCAATCGTGCCGTCGGGATTGGGGACCGCCATCCCGGTCACCGCGGCGCGCCGGCTCGCGGAGCACTGGCCGTCCACCCCATCGAGCCGGAAGACGCTGCCGATCGGCGTGATCGTGAACGTCACGGTGTTGCAAAACGGCTGGAGCTGCCAACTGAAAGGGCCCAGGACCTGCGCCGCCGCCATGGGCACGGATCCCAGGAGCATCACGACCGCACACGAGAGCGAGAGGAAGATCGAACGACGCATCGCAGCTCCTTTTGAAGGCATTTGCCTACGATATCGGACCTAGCGATGCCTTGCTGCAGATCAGCGCCGGCTGCTGCGCACTCCTGCAACCTTGCGCTCAGAACCCGCTGCGAATCGTACGTAGCGCAGGCCTTCAGGCCTGCCGGGCGGCGCGAGCGGGCGGACGTAAAGACCCTCTGGCAGGCCTGAAGGCCTGCGCTACGTACGCGACGTCCGCCGTCTCGCGCGCAACCAGTCGTCGATCGACAGCCGACCGGCTCCCGTAAACAGCAGGCAGAGCGCACTCGCCAGCATGGCTGCGGGATCGAGCGCTTCGCGGAATGGAAGCCTGGTGTGGACCATGACGAGCGCGACGAGGAAGTTCACGATCATCACCGCCGCCGCCGGACGCACCAAGGCTCCGGCCAGGAAGAGGAGACCGGCCAGGAACTGCGCGCCGACCGAGACGACAGCGGAGACAAGTGGGAACGGGAACCCGAACTGCCCCAAGAAGCCCACGAACTCCTGCATGCGCGCCCAACTGAAGACGTTGTCCTGCGACATGTAGATGAGGAAGATGCCCGCGAACGCCCGCACGAATACGGGCCCCCACTCACGCCGCGCGTCGAGCCACTCCAAGATTCGAAGCATGGGCTAATCGTAAATGCGTTGCCCTTCGACTCCGCTCAGGGCAAGCCGTGAATCACGCGGCCGTCACGAATCGTCCAGGCCACGTCGGCGAAGGCGCGCGGGCTCCGGACCGGATCGGTACGCAAAACGACCAGATCGGCGGCCATGCCCGGTGCAATGCGGCCTCGCGTCTGGGCTTCGCCGAACCGTTGCGCGGGGCTCGTCGTCAGGGATGCAAGGATTTCCCGCCAGCTCAGACCCGCGGCGCCCATGAACTCGTACTCGACTGTCGGATCGAAGTCGGGAAGATAACCCACGTCGGTCCCGAACAGAATCTGTCCACCACTTCGAGCGAAGTCGCGGACTTCGTCCATCACCTCCCACGCGTCGCGGCCGCCGAACAGCTTGAGCGTCGGCACCAGGGCGATGTTCTGTTTGCGCATCCGCACGAATTGTTCGGGCGTCGCATCGCGTAGATCTTCCACGGCGTGCGCGAGCACGTCGACGCCGGCGCGGAGCGCCACCTCGAGCCCGGCGCCATTCGACGGATGCACGAACACCAGCTTGCCCTGACGATGCGCCTCCGCGGTCGCCGCGGTCGCGATGTCCAGCGGCATCGGCAGCACTTTCCCGCGCGACACCCACGAGCCGACGAACAACTTCACGATGTCCGATCCGGTCGTGGTCTGCCTGCGGACGAGGGCCGTCGCTTCCTCGGCCGTGGCCGGCGTTGGCAAAGACGCCAGGACCTCGGGTGGCACGGCGTCGCGGACGTAGTAGGGGACGCCGTTCGGGGGATACAACGCGAAACCGGCCGTCAGGATCCGCGGACCCGCGATCTCGCCGGACTCGAGGCGCTTCCGGAGCGCGAGCGTGTTCTCGAAATCGGAGGCCGTGTCCACGACGGTCGTGAACCCGTAGCGCGTGAGCATCTCATCGAGCTGGGCGCCAAGCGTCTCCCGCGGCTGCGTCGCGGCATCCAGCCAACGCGGATCCGTGAAGTGCACGTGGCTGTTCTGGAATCCGGCGACAACCACGAGGCCCTTGCAGTCGATGACGCGGCCGATGGTGTCTGGAACGGTCGTGCTGGCGCGCGGCCCGACGCGCACGATGCGTCCCGCCTCCACCACCACCACGCCGTCGTCGATCGGCGCGGCGTCGGGCGCAGGGTGAATGCGCCCACCCACGAGCGCGAGCGTCGAGGGATTGGACGGCTGTCCGAGGAGCGTCAGCACCAGCGCCGCAATACCTAACGAGGCTTCGCCTAAGACCATCGAGAATATGCGCACGGGTTGGCTCCGCCTCGCTAGTGGCGCGTCGCTTGGCCGCGATCCGCGCGGCGGGTCATGCGGGGTTGGACGAAAGAATCGACCCGCGCGTTCAGCGGATCGCCAACGCGAAGTCTTCGTAGGCGCCCTTGAACTCCTGAATGTCGCCGTTCTCGAAGTGCCACACGCGCGTGCCGACCTCTTCGAGCAGATCCTGATCGTGCGTCACGAGCAGAATCGTGCCGTCGAACTTCTGCAGGGCGATGTTGAGCGCGTTGATGGACTCCAGGTCGAGGTGGTTCGTCGGCTCGTCGAGTATCAACACGTTCGGCTTCTGCAGCATGATGCGGCAGAACAGCAACCGCGCGGTTTCACCTCCCGACAGCGCCTCCGTCGGCTTGTGCCCTTCCTCACCGCTGAACAGCATCTGGCCGAGGAGGCCGTGGATCTCCTGCCGCGACGCACCCGGATCGAAGCGGTGCAGCCAGTCAGCGGCCGTCAGCCCCTTTTCGATCAAGCCGGATTGGTCTTGCGGAAAGTAGCCGATGGAGACCTCGTGGCCCCACCGCAGCGTGCCGCCGTCGAGATCGCCGCGCGAGGCTGGCAGATCGGGCGCGTCCGAGAGCAGGGCCTTGAGGAGCGTCGTCTTCCCGACGCCGTTGCGGCCGACGAGCACGATCCGTTCGCCGCGCGTCACGATGGAGCTGAAGCCGGAGAGCACGGCGAGATCGCCGTGCGCCTTGGTCAACCCCTCGCACTCGAGCACGGTCTTGCCGGACGGCCGCTTCATAGAGAACTTGATGTACGGACGCTGGATGTTCGATCGCGCCAGCTCGTTGGTCTGCAGACGCTCGACCTCTTTGCGCCGCGATTGCACCTGGCTCGAACGCGTGCCGGCGGAGAAGCGCGCGATGAAGTCGTTGAGCTGCGCGATCTTCTTTTCACGCTGGGCGTTGTCGGCCTCGATGCGCGAGCGGATCTGCGTCTTGGCCACCACCATGTCGTCGTAGCCGCCGGTGTAGGTGATGATCGTCTGGTAGTCGATGTCGGCGGTGTGGGTGCAGACGCGGTTCAGGAAATGCCGGTCGTGCGAAATCACGATGAGGGTGCCGGCGACGCGCTCCAGGAACTGCTCGAGCCAGTGAATGGAGTCGAGGTCCAGGTGGTTCGTCGGCTCGTCGAGCAACAACGCCTCGGGGTTGCCGAACAAGGCCTGCGCCAGCAACACGCGTACCTTCTGTCCGCCTTGCAGCTCGGCCATCTTCCGCTGGTGCAACGCCTCGCCGATGTCGAGCCCCTGCAGCAGGATGGCGGCATCGCTCTCGGCGCTGTAGCCGTCTTCCTCGCCGACAATGCCCTCGAGCTCGCCGAGCCGCATCCCGTCTTCGTCTGACATCTCGGCCTTGGCGTAGAGGACGTCTCGCTCGGCCAGCGCCTTCCACAGCCGCTGGTTCCCCATGATGACCGTCTCGATCACCCGGAGCTCGTCGAACGCAAACTGATCCTGTCGGAGCACGCCGAGCTTGCGCGGACGCACGACCGTACCCCGCTGCGGCTCGAGCTCGCCCGTCAACAGCTTCATGAACGTGGACTTGCCGGCGCCGTTCGGCCCCGTCAACCCGTACCGTCGCCCCGCCGAGAACGTCGTCGTGACGTCCTCGAAGAGGACCTTCGATCCGAACCGCATCGACACACCACTGACTGCGATCATGACTACACGCCTTCCGAGATGACAACAACCCACAATCATAGCAGAGGTGCCGAAATGAGCAGTGCGCGGGCGGAGGCTACAATCACGACATGAAGCTGCGCACGGCCCGTCTGTGCCTCGACTGTGACGAAGTGCACGACGCCTACCGTTGCCCCGCGTGCACGTCCGAGTCGTTCGCTTACATCACCCGCTGGGTGCCCGAGCCGGAGCGTCATCAGCGGTGGACCAGACCGACCACATCGCCCGAAGCCGAGGTCTACAAGGCACTGGTCAAGGACGGCGACGGCGATGGCAACGCGACCGCGCCCGGCGGGCGCCAGGCGATCAAGCGGGGCCTGCTGGGCATCGCCGCGGTAGGAGTCTTGGGCTGGCTGTGGCGAGGACGAAAAACCCAGACCCACGAGTGGTAGGCCCCGGAGCCAACCCGCGCCGCTTCAGTCGCGCACGGCCTGGTCGGTGACGTGCAGACCGCGATCGATGATCGCGAACGCCTCTCGGAGCTCCGCCTCGGTGATGCACAGCGGCGGATTGGTGAAGAAGCCGTTCCACCGCACGAACGTGTAGAGACCCTCCTCACGGAAGAACTTCGCGAGCGCGGCCATCTCCGGTGAGCTGCCGTTGAAGGGCGCCAGCGGCTCGCGCGTCCGGCGGCTGCGCACGAGCTCGATCATCCCGAACAATCCGACGTTGCGGCAGGCGCCGACCGACGGGTGCCGCGCTTCGAGGTCGGCGTGCAGGTCGCGCATCACGTCGCCCATCTGGCGCGCGCGCTCGATCAAGTTGTCCTCTTCGTAGACGGCGATGGTCGCCAGTGCCGCGGCGCAACCGAGGGGATGACTGTTGTAGGTCAGCCCGCCCCACAGCACGTTCTTCTGAAAGTGATCGGCAATCGGCCGGCGGAGTCCGACGGCGCCGAGGGCCACGTACGCGCTGGTCAACCCCTTCGCCATCGTCAGCAGATCGGGGACGACGCGATCGTGATCGATCGCGAACCAGGCCCCGGTGCGGCCGAACCCGGACATGACCTCGTCGGCGATCAGCAGGATCCCGTGCCGGGTGCAGAGGTCGCGCACACCCTGCAGGTATCCGGGCGGCGACGGCAGGAGACCGTTCGTGCCGGTCACCGGCTCGAGGATGAACGCCGCGATCGTCTGCGGGCCCTCCAGCATGATGATCTCTTCCAAGGTCGCGAGCGCCTGCTCGGTGGTGTCCCATCCGCGCTCGATGCCGTGATACGGATGCGGCACGTGCACGACTCCAGGGATGCCTGGCTCTGACGGCCAGCGCCGCGGATCGCCCGTCAGCGTGAGCGCCCCGGCGGTGCCGCCGTGATACGAGCGGTAGCGGGCGAGGATCTTGTGCCGCCCGGTGACCAGCCGAGCGATCCGCACGGCGTTCTCATTCGCTTCGGCGCCGCCATTGGTGAAGAAGAAGACGTCGATGTCGCCGGGCGCGATCTCCGCGAGCTTGGCGCCCAGCTTCGCGCGCACCTCGGTGGCCATGAACGGATTGGCGTAGGCCAGCGTCTCGGCCTGCTGCTGGATCGCGGCAATCACCCGCGGATCGCCGTGGCCGATGTTCACGCACATCAACTGGCTGTTGAAGTCGATGAACCGCTTGCCTTCCGGCGTCCAGAAGTAGATGCCCTTCGCGGTCGCGACCGGAATCGGATCCAGGGCCGCCTGCGCGGACCATTCGAACAGCGTGTGCGCCTTGCACGCGGCGACGATCTCGGCGCCGCTCATCTGTGTGGCGTCGGAAATGGCCTTCACGGGATCTCCTGTCTATCCGAGCTTGGGCATACCGAAGTCGGACGAGGAGACGCGATCGCGGAGCCAGCGCGCCGTGATGGCCTTGGTGCGCGTGTAGAACGCGACGCCCTCCATGCCATGGACATGCAGGTCGCCGAACAGCGACTGCTTCCATCCGCCGAACGAGTAGAACGCCGCCGGCACCGGAATCGGGACGTTGATGCCGACCATGCCGACCTCGATCTCGTCCTCGAAGCGTCGCGCCGCCGCGCCCGAGCTGGTGAAGATGGCGGTGCCATTGCCGTACGGGTTCTGATTCACCAACGCGATGGCATCGTCGAGCGTCGGCACACGGAGCACGACGAGCACGGGCCCGAAGATCTCGTCGCGGTGAATGCTCATCGCCGGTGTGACGTGGTCGAACAGCGTCGGCCCGAGGAAGAAGCCGTTCTCGTGTCCAGAAACCGATAGCCCGCGGCCATCGACCACGACCGTGGCCCCTTCGGCGGCGCCGGCATCGACGTAGCCCTTCACCTTGTCACGATGCGCGCGCGTGACGAGCGGACCCATGTCCATGCCGTCGGCGATGCCAGGACCGATCTTCAACCCCCGCGCCCGCTCCGCCAGGGCAGCGACGAGAGGATCGCCCGCCGCACCCACCGCCACGACCGCGGAGATCGCCATGCAGCGCTCGCCCGCCGAGCCGTAGGCCGCGCCGATCAACGAATCAGCCGTGAACGCGACATCGGCGTCCGGCAAGACCACCGCATGGTTCTTCGCGCCGCCGAGCGCTTGCACGCGCTTGCCGTTCGTGGCCGCCGTGGTGTAAACGTACTTCGCGATCGGCGTCGAGCCGACGAACGAAACCGCGGCGATGTCCGGGTGATGCAGGATTGCGTCGACGGCTTCCTTGTCGCCGTGCACGACGTTGAAGACGCCATCCGGCAGGCCGGCTTCCTTGAGCAGCTCCGCCATGCGGATGCTCGGAGAGGGATCCTTTTCCGACGGCTTCAGCACGAACGTGTTCCCGCACGCCAGGGCGACCGGGAACATCCACAGCGGCACCATCGCCGGAAAGTTGAACGGCGTGATCCCGGCGCAGACGCCGACCGGCTGCAACCGAGAATGCGCGTCGATGTCGCGGGCGACCGTGCCGGAGTGCTCGCCTTTCAACAGATGCGGCGCGCCCGACGCGAACTCGATGACCTCGATGCCGCGCTGGACGGAGCCCATCGCGTCGTTCAGCACCTTGCCGTGCTCCTGGGTGATCAGCGTCGCGATCTCGCGCGCGTGCTGCTCCATCAGCTCGCGAAACCGCGTGAGGACACGCGCGCGTCGCATCGGCGAGGTCGCGCGCCACTCGGGCAGCGCCCGCTTGGCCGCGTTCGCGGCCGCGTCGACGTCCTGCGCGTTGGCGTAGGCAACCGTGCGAATGACCTCGCCGGTGGCCGGATTGGTGACGTCCCCGTGGCGTGATCCCTGCGACGGAGCGTGCGCGCCGTTGATCCAGAACGGAACTTGTGCGACCGAGACCGGAGATGAGATGGGCGTCATAGCGTCATACAGCTTATCGTTGTGAGCGACAAATGCAAGGTTGTAACAACGGAGCCGTCGAATTCAGTCATTTCTGGCATCTGGCCACCGCATGCGTGCACGACCCGCCGGAATCTGCGAATATCGGCCTCACCATGACCCACTCGGCCCGCGCGTTGCTGCTCGTCGTGGCGCTCCTCGCGACCGCCCGAGCGCCGATCGCCGCGAAGACGATCGACCTCGACTCGGCCAGCATCGCCGACCTCAACGCCGCCTTCGACGCCGGCACCCTGACCGCCGAAAAGCTGGTCCAGCTGTGCCTGGCGCGGATCAAGGCCTACGACCGCCAGGGACCGGCGCTGCGGGCCGTGATCATGCTCAACCCCAAGGCGCTCGAGACCGCGCGCGAGCTGGACGCCGAGCGCAAGAGCAAGGGCCGCCGATCGCCACTGCATGGCATCCCGGTCGTCCTGAAAGACAACTTCGACACCTTCGACATGCCGACGACCGGGGGCTCGGTGATGCTCGAAGGATCGATCCCGCCGGACGACGCGTTCGTCGTGAAGAAGCTGCGAGCGGCCGGCGCGATCATCCTGGCCAAGGTCAATCTCTCCGAGTTCGCGTCGGGCGGCGCGCACAGTTCGCTGGGCGGACAGACGAAGAACCCGCACGATCTGCTGCGCACGCCGTCAGGGTCCTCAGGCGGTACCGGGGCGTCGATCGCGGCGGCCTACGCACCTCTGGGCCTGGGTACCGACACCGGCGGATCGGTCCGCGGGCCCTCCACCTCGAACGGCATCGTCGGCTTGAAGCCCACGCATGGCCTGCTGAGTCGTGACGGCATCATCCCGCTCGCGCTCAGCTTCGACACCGCGGGCCCGATGACGCGCAGCGTGTACGACGTCGCGGTCGCCCTCGGCGTGATGACGGGCGTCGATCCGGCGGATGACGCAACCAAGAAGAGCGAGGGCAAGTTCGAGACCGACTACACGAAATATCTGAAGGCCGATGCGCTCCAGGGCGCGCGCATCGGTATCGCCCGCGATTTTCTCGGCGCGGATCCGGATGTCGATTGGGTCATGGAAGCGGCGCTCGCCGCGATGCGTCAGGCCGGCGCGACCATCGTCGACGTCCGCTACCCGCGGTGGCTGCTCGATGCCAAGGGCGAGTTCTACAACGCCGTTCGCTATCCGGAGTTCACGAAACAGATCGCAGACTACCTGGCGACGACGGGACCCAAGTATCCAAAGACCATCGAGCAGTTGATCGAGCGCGCACAGCGGGTGAACGCGCCGCGGCCCGACGGCGCCGGACCCAATCCCAGCCGCTGGACGTTGATGACCCGCGAGGCCGGCAGCGGGACGCTCGACGACTATCGCTACACGTCGGTCCGCGATCACGGCCTTCCGCTCGTACGCGCGGCCGCGGAAGGTCTGTTCACGTCTCAGAAGCTCGATGCCATCGTGTATCCGACCTCGCCGCGACGTCCCGCCCTGCTCGCCGCGCCGCCGGATCCACCAGGTGGTCCGGCCAGCTCACCGACGAACATCGCGAACCTGACCGGCTTTCCGGATCTGATCGTGCCGGCGGGCTTTACCGGCGACGACTTGCCAGTCGGCCTGTCGTTCTTCGGCCCGGCGTTCAGCGAATCCAAGTTGCTGGCGCTCGGTTACAGCTTTGAACAAGCCACACGCGCGCGACGCTTACCCGTGCATACACCGGCTCTGCCGGGAGAGCAGATCGCCACTGACCGATCACAATAATGAGAACTGACATACGAACGTGTCAGAAGTGATGTTAGTATTGCGCGCAACCAACGGCAAGACCGTGCGATAACGTGACGGTCGCTCATAAGTCGGAGGTCAGCAATGCGCGCAGCGACTCGCTCAGTTCTCTTGGCAGCGATGTGTGGCGTGCTCGTCCCGAGCACAGCATGGGCCATCCCGATCACCTGGCAAGCTTCTGGTGTCATCGACCAGTTCAATAGTGGCGCTCCGCCTTACCCCATCCTCGAAGGCATCGGGCTTGGCACTGAGTGGACGCTCGAGCTGACGTTCGACACCGATGCGATCGGTACTCTCCTCCATCCGGGCATCAACCCGACGTTCGTCTACACCGATGCCGTCGATGCGACGTTTCGCCTCGGCGGCTACGAGTACACCAACTCCGACGGAGACATCTTCGTCAACGCGGACCTGCCGATCGTCGGCTCCTCGACCCCGCTCGGCGGGCCCGGCCTCGTGCAGTTTCAGTTCTTGAGGGGATGGCTCGGCGGTGGCGGCGGCCCCGATCTCAACGCGGGCCTCGGGCTGTTTCTCGCCTCCTATAACGATCCCAACGCGATCAACGGAGGCCTCCCGACCATTCCCAACCAATATCATCCGCCTGGTGCGCAGCTCGGTGGACTGACTTGGGGGTCGTCGGTTGGCACAGGAAACTACAGCCATTTCGGCTCGACGAGCTTCAATCCGGTACCCGTGCCGGAGCCGACGAGCCTCCTGCTCTTCGGCACCGGCCTTACCCTCGCCGTCTGGCGCGCACGGAGAAAGCGCGGCTAGAACCTCACCCGAACGCCAAACGACGGCAGCAGCGGCAGCGATTCGTCACTGCTCGTCGTCAGGCGCGGACGGTCGGAGGTCACGTCGTAGGTGAGCTCGGTTTGCAGGTTTCCGGTGTTCTGGCGATTGAGCGCGTTGATCACCTCGAGGTAGAGCAACCAGCGGTCGTTCTGCCATCGCGGCCGGAACGTCACGCGCAGATCGAGGCGCGCGAACATCGGCAAGCGGCTGGAGTTGAGGTTGTCGACGCTTCCGTAGTCGGCGATCCACACCGGCAGGCCTTGCGGATCGCGCTGCGGCCTGAGCTCGGTGACGTTGCCGTCACCATCCGCGTCACTCGCATCCTCGACCGACGCGACACGTACGCCAAGGGGCGGCGAATAGGGAAACCCGGACTGCACGCGCACGGTCGCCCCGAGCTCGATCAATCGGCTCAGCCTGTAATTGGCGACGAGACTCAAGGCATGCGGCCGATCGTAGTCAGACGGATAGTCGCGGTTGTACGCCGTCGTCTTGGCGCGTCCCCACGTGTACGACATCCACCCGCTGACGCGATCCGACGATGACAGCGCCTGTCGTGCGAGGTAGAGCTCGACGCCGTAGGCATGCCCGGTGCCATCGTTCCCAGGGACACTGGTGATCTGCGGCACGCTGGGAAGCTGATTCTGCAGCTCCGCGGGGAAGTCATAGGTGGCGCGCCGCGCGGCGAGCTCCTCCGGCGATTCCACACGCCCCACGATGAGGCGGTCGAAGGTCTTGTAGTAGCCTTCGACGCGCGCGACCACGCCGGGTCCGATGTTGCGCTCCACTCCGACCAGCGTGTGCCACGCGCGCTCGCTCCGCAGCCCCAACGCATCGGCGTTGCTCAGATCGACGAAGTAGTCGGCTTGCAGCAGCTTCTCGTAGCCGGGGCTCTGCGTGAACAGCCCTCCAGCGACGCGCAGCTTCATGTCCGGGGTGAGATTGGCCACCAGCGCCATGCGCGGCGAGGCGATGACCTCACCGGCCAGGCCGCTCCAATCGAGGCGCAGGCCCGGCTCCGCGGTGAGGCGCGGTGTCAGGGTCCAGCGATCGGTCAGCCATCCACCGGCCCGCCACGTCGATCGCGTCGAGTTCAACAGCGATGGCAGTCCGGCACCACCGAGCGCGCTCGACCCGTTCGGCTCGTCCGGATTGCGATCCCCGGTGATGGTCCAATCCCAACCGGTCGCCAGCGCGTGGGTCTCGAAACCCGCTTCGAGCAGATGCGAGGGCGCCGGCTTGACGGTCAGCTCTTGACGCACGGCGACATCGCGAACCGCAATGCCCCGCGTGAAGATCACGTTGGAGAGCGGTGTGGCATCATCGCCGGGTCCGTTCGAGCGTCGCGAGCCGTTGCGGAAGTCGCCATCGAAATCGATCGTCTCGCGGTTGCGGTACCACGACACCGTTGTCTTGCTCGAGGCAAACATCCCGACCGGAGTGGAAAACGAGACCGCCGCCAGATCGTTGTTGGTCGACGACAGCAGCGACAGTCGCTCACCGGGATTGTCGAGATCGCTGTCGTCGAGATCCAGGTCGGTGCGCTCACGGCTGCCGAGGCCGAACAGCGTCAGACGCCGGCCAGGCTTCGGCTCCCACACGGCTTTCAATTGCACATCGGAAAAACCAGGCAGGTTGCTGCCGACGAGAGGCTCCGCGATCAAATCGTAGTAGGTGCGCCGCCCGGTCAGCAGCCACGATCCGTTCCCGCTTCCGGGCAGCTTGCCTTCGGTGACGATGTTGCCGTCGGTGAAGGCCACGGCGGCGGATCCGGTGAACGGCTGCTGCCGGGTGCCATCGCGGTTCTCGATGATGAGAATCGACGACAGCCGATCGCCGTACTTCGCATTGAATCCGCCGGCGGCCAGCTCGAAGTTCTCGACCGTCTCGGGATTGAACGCGCTGGTCAAGCCGAAGAGACGATACGGGTTGTGGATCTCGACGCCGTCCATCATCGTCAGGTTCTGATCCGGGCCGCCACCGCGCACGCTCAAGCGGCTGTCGAAATCGTTGACTCCGGTGACGCCGGGCAGCGTTTGCAGCACGCGAAAGATGTTCTCGGTCGCCCCGGCGACGCTGCGCACCTCGAGCGGCGTGACATCGATCGTCGAAGGCGCCGCGGTCACCGGTTGGGGCGCGACTTGCACGGACACGGTTTCGTTCAGCGGCGCGATCTTCAGCTCGAGCCTGATGGCGACGTCTTCGTTGGCGGTCAGGAGCACGTCCTTCACTTGCGCGGCGGCGAAGCCCAGGCGTTGCGCGGTCACCGAGTAGCGACCGGCCGGTAACATCGGTATGACGAAGACGCCTTGCGCGTCCGACATCGCCTGGCGCTGCAGGCCATTGGCGAGGCTGACGACGATCACCTGCACGTCCGGGAGCGATCCGCCGCTCTGGTCCACGATCGCGCCCGACAACGTCGCCGTGGCCGACTGTCCCCGTACGGGTTGAGCGAAACACAGCCCGATGGCGACTATTCCTGCGTATTTCCACCAGTTCAACGACATCAGCAACACATTGCTCCAGTCCAGCGTGGCAGCCGCTCACGATCTAGACGCCGGATCGGCGACCGATCTTCATCGCCCAGTACAGATCGGGCGTTCGGCGGGCGTCTTATGATCAACCCGGATGCTGGACCTCGTCGGCCGCTCAACCGCCGCCAGTCATGAGGACGTCTTCCTCGCCCGCTACCGCACGCTCGTGCTCGTCGCCCTGCGCGTGACGGACGGCGACCGCGCCGAGGCCGAGGACCTGGTGCACGAGGCCTTCATCCGGTTCACGCTGGTGCAGCCGCCGCTCGACGAAGTGCAGCATCTCGACGCCTACCTCTCGCGAATGCTCCGGAACATGTATACCTCCCGGATCCGACGGCGGCAGCGGGCGGCTGAAACCTCCCTGTCGATCCTCGACTACGATTCGCTCGACATCGGCTTCCATGCAATGGACGCGAGCGGCCAGCTCGAAGTTCGCGAGATGCTGCGGGCGGCGTGCGAGTACGGGTGCGTTCGCAAGCGGTCGTCCAAGGCGGGCAGCATCTTTCTGCTGCGGTTCTTCCATGGCTACCTCCCGAGCGAGATCGCCAGCCTCTCGCGCCTTTCGTCCGCCATCGTCGACGCGCTCGTGTTCCGGGCGCGGCGCGAGGTGAAGGCATATGTGGAGCATCCGGACCAGTTGGCGTTCATCGATCGGCCGCAGCGCGACAGGCCGACCGCACCGGAGCAGCGGGCGCCCGAGCCCGCGATGGCCGGCATCCATCAGCCCGAGGTCGCGTTCATGGACGAGCTTCGCGCGCGCATCTTCAACGACACGCACGAGCGGTGCTGGTCGAAGAAGGCCTTGCGCGAGCGGTACGGCGATCGGTCGGCGGAAGCGCTGTCGCGCGACGATCTCGCGGACCTCGTGGGCTGTCCCACCTGCCTCGATGCCGCCAGCGCGCTGTTAGGTCTTCCGCGGCTGGCCGATCGGTGGCCCACTGACACCCTCGGACCTGGCAGGCGCGGCGGTCCGAGTGGCGGCGCGACCACGGGGACGATCGCGAGCGGCCGCCAGCGCTCGCGCGCGATCTTCGAGCATCGGCCGCGAGAGCTGCGCGTCTCGGTGAACGGCTTCGTCATCGGTTCGCACATGATTGGACCCGAGGCGAACGAGCTGACGCTGAGCGTCAACCTCAATGAGCCGATCGCCTCGGTCGAGTTGCTCAGCGAACAGGACCTCTGCCTGGCGTTCCTGGACATCTCGCCGCCGCCCGACGGCAATGCGCGCCAACGGCGGCGCGTCGATCTGAGCGACGGGCGCCATGCGCAGATCGAGGTGACGTTCGCGAGCCCGTGGCCCAGCGTGCGGGCGTCATATAGCGATCCACGCCCACGACTGTCCGCCCATGCCGTATCCGAGTCGGCCGGCGAAGGCGAGGACGCGATACAGCCACAACTCGCGATTGAGCTGCCACGCCGGCGCCCGCGGCTGTTCGCCTCGAGGTTCGCCTGGGTCACGGCGGCGCTTGCGATGGCCACCTGGCTGCTGTTCTGGACACCAGGTACCAGCGTCTCCGCCGCGGAGCGCATCGTCGACGCCATCAGGTGGCTCGTGAGCGGCGTGACCCAATCCGACGCG
The DNA here is from genome assembly GCA_036732565.1 of Vicinamibacterales bacterium. Taxonomy (GTDB): domain Bacteria; phylum Acidobacteriota; class Vicinamibacteria; order Vicinamibacterales; family UBA2999; genus JAIVJN01. The sequence continues at coordinate 5,970 of DAINCF010000021.1, read as the reverse complement.
CCGGATGTCGGCCGCGACGTTGTGCCGGCACGACCGGCTCCGCCGGACATCGCGCCGCCCGTCGCCCCCAGCACGCCGGTGAAGCCGCCGAGCCTGGATGCCGCGCGACGAACCCATCTCGAGCTCAAAGCGTTGGCCGAGCTGCAGCAGGTGAACGCGTATCTCGGGCAGGAGCTGTCGTTCGCGGACGGCGACGCCGCCTCGGTGCAGTTGCGCGGGCTGGTCGACACGGAGGCGCGGAAGCGCACCCTCGCCGGCGCGCTCGATCCATTGCTCGGCAGCCATGACCTGCGTGCGCGCATCACCACCGTCAGCGAGATGGCGAAGCGAGCGCGACCGCCGACGCGGCTGGAGAGCGAGACCCGCACGTTTGCCTTCAGCGGCGATCGGTTCCCGATCTTCAGCGGTGTCAGGCGATACGTGTTGGCTCAGCAACAGCGCCAGCACGAGGCCAGCGGTGGCGTCGGTCCACTGGCCGTCGATGACGCCGATCTCGACGCTCGCACGCACCGGTTGGCGATGCAGCTCCTCGATCGCTCTCGACGCGCGTCACAACATGCCTGGGCCTTGAAACACTTGGGGGATCGCTTCCCGTCCGACGTCATCAGCGCGGCGTCGCCGGACACCCGACAGCTGTGGCGAACCGTCATCGGCGAGCACGCACGCGCCTACGCGCAGGAGCAGACGCTGCTGCGAAGAGATCTGGAGCCGACGCTCCCCATGCTCGACGAGCATGTCGATGCCAGCGGGATTGCGGAGCTCGACGCATCGATCGACGTGGACGGAAACACCTGGGCCCGTATCACTCGTCTCCATGACGCGCATCGACGTCTCGATCAATCGATTCAAGACGCCTTCTCGATTCAATCCGGCTCGAAAGACGATGTGGACGGCGTGCAGACGGCGGGGTTCTGGAGGCTGATGCACGTGTCCGCCGCCCTGGCGGAGACACTCGCGGGCGAGACGAAGTCGCCGTAGTCTAGTCGTCGAATCGGTATCCGGCGCTCCTCACCGTCTTGATGTGTCTGGGGCTCGCGGGATCGTTTTCCAACTTCCTTCTGAGCTCGCCAATGTGCGTGTCGACGGTGCGCGTGATCACGGCAGCCGAATACCCCCACACCGCTTGCATCAGCTCGAGACGCGACACGACGACGCCACGGCGCGCCAGCAGCTCGAGGAGCAAGTCGAACTCCTTCGGTCGGAGTGAAACGACAGCGCCGTTCTTCATGACCGTTCGCGCGGCGGGATTGACTTCGATGTCACCGACACGCAGCAGCGCCGCACCTGTGGGACTGGCGGTGCTGTCGGCGCCGCGGCGCCGGAGCACGGACTCGATGCGTGCGAGCAGCTCGAGCAATCCGAACGGCTTGGTGACGTAGTCGTCGGCGCCGAGCTTCAGCCCGAAGACCTTGTCCGTCTCGCCACCCCGGGCGGTCAGAATCACCACCGCGATGCCCGGGTCTCTCGCGCGCAGGGCGCGCAACACCGCGAAGCCGTCGATGCGAGGAATCATGAGGTCCAGAACGACCAGCGCCGGGCTCCAGTTGGCGGCCAACGCCAGGGCCGCTTCGCCGTCCGTGGCCACGCGGACGTCGTAGCCCTCGATCTCGAGGTTGTTCTTCAACCCCACCGCAAGGTCCGCATCATCCTCGACGATCAGGACTCGCGTCATGCGATCGATCTAGTGGAGCGTATCAATAGAATAACTACCATCTACCGAGAGCTCGGGGAGCAGTTTCCCGGCCGTTCCTACGGAACGGCCGTTTGTGATTTCGAGGGTCCATCCCACTAGATGGTTCTCCCACTGCGTGAGGCGCGGGCAATGCCAGCACGAAGGTGGCGCCGCCGCCGTCCGCGGTTTCGACCCAAGAGGAGCCTTGGTGCCGCCGCACGATATCGCGCACCACCGCCAGGCCGATGCCGGTACCGGCGACCGACGAGCGCCGATCGCGATCGAGCCGCACATAGGGCTCCCAGATGCGCTCGCGCTCGCGTTCGGGAACGCCGGGACCCGCGTCGGTCACCCGGACCTGAATCTGGTCACCGACGACACTCACGTCGACGCCGATGGGTCGCGTCGCTCCGCCGTATTTCCACGCATTGTCGAGCAGATTCAAGAGCGCCTGTCGCAGGCCCTCGCGATCGACCGACGCGTCGGCACTCGAGGGCGGCCCCGACACCGTGACGCGTGCGCCGCCGATCGTCGTTTCGAACTCGTCGACGATATCGCGTACGAACGCTGCCAGGTCGGTGCGTTCCACGTGAAGGGGGACGTCACCCGAATCCATCCGCGAGAACTGAAGCACGTTTTCCACCAGCAATGAAAGCCGGCGCGCCGCGCGATCGATCGCCAGCACCGCCTCGCGCCGTTCCTGGTCCGTACGCACGCGATCCAGCAAGAGCGTGTCGGCGAAGATGCGGATGCGCGCCACCGGCGTTCTCAGCTCGTGGGACGCGCGGGTGACGAAGTCTTGTCGCAGGGCCGCCAGGTCGCGGTCGCGACGGAGCTGCAGGACGGCCACGACCGCCAACGCCGTCGTGACCACGAACAGCGACACCAGCACGCCAAAACGCGTCTGCGGCATGCCTCCGATGATGAGGCTCGAGGCCGCGGACTCGTCGATGTAGCTCACGACCTTGACGCCGAGCAAGGCTCTCCGGCTCGCCTCGTCGGACCAGTCGCGTGAGGCGACGAAGTTGCCGCGAAGCTGTGGCTCGGAAGGGTGCAGCAGCGAGCGGCCATCCTCCAGCCGGACGTCCACGGTCAGAGACGACTCCGCTACCTCCCGCGACGCAAGCGCCGGCGGCAACAGCGGCTGGCTGAGGCCGAACTCGCGCAGCCACGCCGCCACCGCATCGAGGCGCACGTCGAATCCCAGGTGAATGGGGTCATCCTCGGCGCGGAGACCACCGTTCGCGAACGCAAAGATGCGCGTCTGCCCGTCCTCGGTCAAGGTGACCACGCGGGCCGGGGCGCTCACTGGAGGCGGCGCCGTCAGAAGGGTGAGCAGGCGCGAGCGAAAACGCTCCGGCAGCGCTTCGCCAGACGACTCGACATTCCGGCCCGCGGTGTCGACTCGGAGCACATCGCCGATCAGCTCGATGGCGCGTTTCGATGGCGTCGGGAACTGCGCTCCGATCGCCTCTCGTGACGGCAACGGCCCGTCGCTCGAGCCCTGGGCGCGTGCCAGCGCCTGCGCGGCGACATCGACACCGTAGGTGAACAGGAACGTCGATCCGCGGCGGATCAGCTCCATTGCCGCCAGATCGCCGTAGTCGCGCAGCACACGCTGCGCCAAGGCACGATGACCGGAGTGGGCGGCAAGCGCCTGCCACGCGAGCATCACGATGAGAGCGAGGCAGACGAACAGGAAGATGACCGGTGCGCTGGCGGCGAGCGCGGAGCGACCGGGCAGCGGACGCATCCCTCAACATCACCCTAATCGGGGGCCTCCGCAAGGGCCCGGCGCGACTTTTTGCAAACCTCTGACAGAACGCTGTCGTAGGGTGCACCAAACGAATCACGCGGGCTGAGAGACTCAGGACATGTCCACTCTGTTCCGCATCTTCTTCGTCGGACTGCTCGCGCTCGCGAGCACCGGCAGCCCTCTCTTATCCGCGGCGAAGACCGACGTGTATGTCGTCGGCACGCTCTACCGGCGGCACGCGACAGTCCCGGCGTTCGACCTCGCCGCGGTTCGTCGCATCGTTCTTGCCATCAAGCCGGACGTGCTCGTCGTGGATTGCACGCCGCAGGAGGTTCGCGATCGCCGCGTTCACGAGAGCAAGATCGAGTACGCGCAGGTGATCTTCCCGCTGATGCAAGAGCAGTCGTACAAGGTCTACCCCGCCGAACCCGACGAGCCGCTCTTCACGGAGATCGTGCAGTCAGGCACGAGCGCGCGCAAGACGTTCCAAAGCACCAAACCGCAGCAGGCAGCCGCTCTTCAGGACTATGTGACGGCCACCTACGCCGCCCTCGCCACCCATTGGCGCAGTCCGGCGGACGTGCAGGATCACCTCACCGCGGAGATTCTCGCCTCGAAGGTCCTGCTCGACGGTCGCATGACGGGCACCGAAGAACACAGCACGCGCTGGAATCAGCACTGGACCGATGCCATTCTCCGCGCCGTGCGTGAAAACCCTGGCAAACGCGTGCTGGCACTCACCGGTATCGAGAACCGCGGCTGGATCGTCAACGCGCTCGCGCGATCGTCGGAGGTCGAGTTGATCGATGTACCGAGCTGGCTACGATCGAACGTGCGGTGAAGGCATCAACCGTGGAATCACTCGAGCTCGATCGAGGGCAACCACCACCAGGCTCAGGGCCGCGAACGCGAGCGTGATGCCGATCGCATTCGCGAGCATGCGCGGGTACCCGAGGATGCCGACGTCGATGAACGGGTACGGATACCACCGGGTAATGGCGCCGTGCACCACGCAATACGCCAGATAGGTCAGCGGATAGATCAACCAGGACGGCACGCCGCTCGCCCGCAGCGAGCCGGTTCTCCAGAACACTACCCAGAGCAGCACGAACGCGACCGGCATGAAGTCGTGCAGCACGACGTCCGCGAATTTCTGCAACCCGCGTGGATTCCAGGACTCCCTCAGGACGAGCGTATAGACGATCCCGACCATCGCCATGTACGCCGTCGTCGCGCCGCGCACGCTCGCACTCGACCACTGCGAGTAGGCGTCCGACGAGGTCGCGGCCGCGGTCAACACCAGCGCGGCCACGGTGTTCGTCAGCACCGTGAAGTAGCTGAAATTGCGCAGAAACCCGAACATGACATCGTGGCCGTCGACCATGACGTGGCGAACGGTGAGCCACAATTGCAGCGCGAGCGCGCTCCAGCTGATGATGGCAAGGACCGCGGCGACGAGCATGCCAGCTCGATGCGTCATGACGATCAGCGCGGCCGGACCGACTTGACCCGATTGCGCAACCCCAGCGCGGCGAGGTCGACGACGTTCGCCGTCACGCTGACGCAGCGTCCTTGAAACTCCGCTTCCTCGCACAGCTCCCAGATGCCGCCGAACACCTGCACGCTCTCGGCACGGTTGCTGAACCCGGACAGGACCGGCATCTCATCGTCGATGTTGAGCGTGCGTCCGCGATACTGACGCTCGTCGAAGAGCACGATCCGTTCCGGTCCCCCGGAATACGGCGGCCGTGTGCCGCCCTCGCTCTCCAATGGGCGCACCGACGACACGCGTTCCGACAACCCGATGCCGTCGAGATCGGCCACGTCGCTGTTGACGACGCGGCAGTTGCGGAAGTTCGTATCCCCGCAGACCTGCCATGGCACCGACGAGTCCAGGCGCAAGCTCTCTGCGTCGTCATTGAAGCCAAGCCGCCGCAAATCGGATACCGCATCGGTGATGAGCCGACGCTCGCCACGAAACCGCGTATTCGAGAAGAGCTCCAGTCCACCTCGCGGAGGCTGATCCGGTGGGTAGGTCTCGCCGCCGCCGCTGACCCGGCGCAGCGACGAGATGGCGTCGCTCCACCCGCTGCGATCGAGGTTCGACTCGGACCCGGAGAACACCTGACACCGCCCGCCGTAGTTCGCGTGCTCGCACGCCTCCCAGATTTCCCCCGGCGCGACGCGCAGACTGGAAATGCGGTCGTTCAGCTCGTAGGGCCCGAGGTCCGGCGTGTCGCTGCGAAAGGTGGCGTTGCGGCCGCGGTAGTTCGAGTCCGAGAACACGGCGATCCCGATGCCGCCAATCTGCCGGTCCTGCTCCTGTTCGGCGGTCAGGTGGACGGCCGACAGCACAACCATGGCCGCGGCAATCTTGATCAACACGCCGCAATTCTAATGTACGGGCCCGCGGTTCCCTCCGCGGCGCAGGCCTTTGGAACCCGTTGCGAAGAATTGTAGGTAGCGCAGGCCTTCAGGCCTGCCACCACCGTCGTGCGAGGGCTCGCATCGTCGAGGCAGGCCTGAAGGCCTGCGCTACGTA
>DAINCF010000020.1:0-26926 GCA_036732565.1 Vicinamibacterales bacterium | reverse complement strand
CGGTCAAGGTGAACTTCCGGCTGATCTGCGCCACGAACATCGACCTCGAGACCGCTCTCCGCGAGGGACGGCTGCGCGAGGATCTGTACTTCCGCATCAACACCATCACGCTGCGGGTGGCGCCGCTGCGCGAGCGCACGGAGGACATCCCGCTGCTGTGCTCGCACTTCATCGAGAAGTTCGGGCGCCGCTATCAGAAGAACGTCAAGGGGATCTCGCCCGCGGCGTACCACCTGCTGATTCGCAACCGCTGGTCGGGAAACGTGCGTGAGCTCGAGAACGCGCTCGAGCGCGCGGTGCTCGTCTCCAAGACCGCTGAGATACAACCCTCGGATCTGCCCGAGAGCCTGCGTGACGAAGGACCTGGCAGTCAGGACTTCACGGTGCCGCCGCACCATACGCTGGCCGAGATCGAGAAGATGGCCATCCTGCAGACGCTGGAGCGCACCAACTGGAACAAGCAGGAGTCGGCGCACATTCTCGGGCTCTATCGGCCCACGCTCTACAGCAAGATGCGCAAGCATGACATCGAGGACCCGGGACGCGCCTCGCGTGTGGCGCGCAACCTCGTCCCGAGTGAATCGGAGGCGTCGTGAACAGTCGGCAGGTCGTAGTCGTCGGTACGCTCGTGGGTGCTGCCCTGGGAATGGTCACCACCTATCTGCTGTTCACGGACGAGGGGCGCCGGTTGCGAGCCGATCTCGAGCCCGAGCTGAACGTCCTGATGGGTGAGATCGGCCGGCTCAAGGGGTCCTTCGATGAGCTGCGTCACGCCCTGACGGGCCCGGACGACTCGTCAGCGTGGCCTCGTCGCACGGCCTAGACATCGTCTAAGCTACGCGTTTGAACGATGTCTCGGCCCGCGAAGACCACCCCACCACGCAGCGTCCGCGCGGCGGGAACCCCGGAGCGGGGCAAAACGCAGTAGTGCTCGCGCCGCGGCGTGGACGCCTCGCGCGGGAGCAGCGGCTCATCCTGCTGGCGCTCTGGCGCGGCGTCGGTGAGCTGTACGACAGCGAGGGTCTGACGCACGCGGCGTCGATCGCGTATTACGCGCTCCTGTCGCTGTTCCCGTTTCTCCTGCTGGTGCTGTCGGTGCTCGGGTCGCTCACCGCCGATCCGTCGGATCGCGACGCGGTCATCGGCTTTCTGTTCCGCTACTTCCCGCGACAGTTCGACTTCATCACCTGGCAGTTCGACGCGTTCCGGTCGCAGTCCTTGCGCCTCGGGATCGGCGGCCTGCTGATGCTGACGTGGGCCTCGCTTGGCGTCTTCAACGCGGTCTCGTCAGCAATCAACCACGCGTGGGGCGTCGAGCATCGCCGGAGCTTTCTCAAGCACCGCCTCGTTTCGTTCCTGATGATGCTGTCGGCGGGTGGCATCCTCGTGATCGCGCTGTTGCTGGCCAGCGCGGCCAAGTTCTCGGAGACGCGCTGGTTCCTCAGCATGGTCGAGCGGGTCTCGTGGCTCGAGTGGCTGGGCGGATTGACGGTGTCGTACGCGGCCACGCTGCTGCTCATCGCCTGCGTGGCGCTGGTGTACTACTTCATCCCGAACACGAAAATGAAGTTTCGCGATGTCTGGCCCGGCGCCATCGTCACCGGATTGCTGTGGCAGGGGGCATTCAGCGCGTTCTCGTGGTACGCGCGCGACATGGCGCGATGGAACGCCGTGCATGGCTCGATCGCCGCGGTGGTGGTGTTTCTGATCTGGATCTACGTGTGCGCCGTGATCTTGCTCTACGGCGTCGAGGTTACCGCGGCGTACGTTCGCCTGCGGTCTGCGCCGGCAACGTCCGCGTCGCCGCAAGACGATCCGACATCTGCCGGATCAGCGCGTCGTTGAAGCGTGGCAGATCGTCGGGCTTCCGGGACGTGATCAAGTTGCCATCCTCGACCACCGGCTTGTCGACATAGCGGCCGCCCGCGTTCTTGACGTCGACCGCGATCGACGGCCAGCACGTGAGCGTCCGGCCCTTCAGCACGTTGGCGTTGATCAGTAGCTGCGGCCCGTGGCAGATCGCGGCGATTGGCTTGCCGTCGGTAAACGCGTCGCGCACGAGGTCTACCATCGCGTGGCGCATGCGCATCTTGTCTGGCGCGTATCCCCCGGGCACGACGATCGCATCGAAGTCAGCCGCGCGGGCGCTGCCGGCCGCCACATCGGCGGCGATCGACGCGCCGTGCTTGCCGGCATAGCGACGCCCGGAAATCGGACCGACGATGGTGACGTGCGCGCCGGCGGTGAGGAGCGCGTCGCGAGGGCCGGTAAGCTCGGTGTCTTCGTAGAGATCTTCGATCAGGATGGCGACCCGCGTGCCGCGCAGCGGGTGAACGTCCGGCATTCGGCCATTCTAGCTGATTCACGAGGACGACCGCTGCAGGCATATGATCGATGGGATGCCGAATCGTCTTGCGGCTGAGCAGAGCCCGTATCTGCTGCAACACGCCGAGAATCCTGTCGACTGGTACGCGTGGGGTGACGAGGCCTTTGCCCGCGCGCGCGCCGAGGAGAAACCGATCTTCCTCTCCATCGGCTACTCGACGTGTCACTGGTGCCACGTGATGGAGCACGAGTCGTTCGAGGATCCCGACACCGCGAAGGTGTTGAACCAGCATTTCGTTTCCATCAAAGTCGACCGCGAAGAGCGGCCCGACGTGGATCGCGTGTACATGGCGTTCGTGCAGGCGACCACGGGCTCCGGAGGGTGGCCGATGAGCGTCTGGCTGACGCCATCGCTGGAGCCGTTCTACGGTGGCACCTACTTCCCGCCGGTGTCACAGTGGGGGAGGCCGGCGTTTCGCGAGGTCCTCGGCGAGGTCGCGCGAGCGTGGCGGGACGAGCCCGATCGCATCCGCGAATCCGCGCGAGACATCATCGGCCGTCTCAACGCCATCACCTACAACTCGGACACGGCGTCGGCGCCGGGCGAAAAAGCGCTGCTCGCGACGGTGGAGCAGTTTCGGCACAGCTTCGACGCCAAGCGTGGCGGCTTCGGCAACCAGCCCAAATTCCCGCGCCCGAGCGAGCTGCTCTTGCTCTTTCGCGCCTACGCCCGCGGGAGCGACGAGGGAGCGCGTGACATGGCGCTGACCACGCTGCGGGCGATGGCGCTGGGCGGCATGCGGGATCACATCGGCGGCGGATTTCATCGCTACAGTGTCGACGGCGCGTGGCGCGTGCCGCATTTCGAGAAGATGCTGTACGACCAGGCCCAGCTGGTGCTCGCGTATCTCGAGGCCGCGCAGATCACCGGCGATCCGTTCTACGCGCAGATCGCGGAGGACACGCTGCAGTACGTGCGTCGCGATCTATCGGATTCTGCTGGTGGGTTCTACTCAGCGGAGGACGCCGACAGCGTCCCTCCAGCCGAGGCCGACGACCCGCATCCGAGGAAGAAGGAAGGGGCGTTCTATATCTGGAACCTCGACGAGGTGCGCGAGGTGCTGGGCGACGACAGTCGCTTGTTCGAGCTTCGATATGGTGTGCTGCCGGACGGAAACGCCCCGTTCGATCCGCAAGACGAGTTCGGTCGGGGCAACCTGCTCTACACCGCGCGCAGCATCGCGGACGTGGCCGAGACCGTCGGTCGGTCGCCACAGGACGTGGCCGCCGTGTTGGTTCGCGCGCGACACTCGTTGTTCGCGCGGCGATCGGCACGGCCGAGGCCGCACCTGGACGACAAGGTGTTGACGGCGTGGAACGGCCTGATGATCGCGGCGTTCGCCAGGGCGGCGCGCGTGCTCGATGCCATCGGCCTTGGGAGCGACGATGGCCGGTCGGCTGCCGCGGCGCATCTCGAAGCGGCGACCCGGGCGGCGACGTTCGTTCATGACGTGATGTGGGACCAGTCGCGGCGCGTGTTGAGGCGCCGGTATCGAAGCGGCGACGCGGCGATCGACGGCTACGCCGAGGATTATGCGGCAATGGCCTTCGGGCTGCTCGAGCTCGTTCAGGCGGATGGCGATCCGCGATGGTTGGCGTGGGCCATCGAGCTGCACGAGCGGCTGGACGCGTTGTTCTGGGACGAGACCGGCGGCGGCTGGTTCAACACGACGGGCACGGATCCGTCGGTGCTCGTGCGCATGAAGGACGATTACGATGGCGCGGAGCCGGCGCCGGGCTCGCTCGCGGTCCTCAACTTGCTGACCTTGCATCACCTGACCGGCGAGTCGTCGTATCGCGCCCGTGCCGATCGGGCGTTGGCGTCGGTGGGGTCTCGTCTGGAGTCGATGGGGCGTGCGATGCCGATGATGGCGGCCGCGCTCGCGACGTCGCTGACCCCGGGGGAGCAGATCGTCGTGGCCGGCCAGACGGACACCACCGGTCGGGCCGAGCTGATGCGGGCGGCGAACCATCGCTATCGGCCGTTCGCGTCCGTCGTGCCACTCGTCTCGCGAGAGTCGCAGGCGGAGCTGTCACGCGTGATGCCATGGCTGGCGGCGATGGAGGAGCAGATGGGTCGAGCGGCCGGGTACGTGTGCCGAGATTTCGCCTGCGATCGACCGACCACCGATCCGAAGGAGATGCTCTAGTGTCGACGACCGATGCGACGACAGCCACGGTCGACACCCGAGCTGAGCGGGATGGCACGTGGATGCGGCTCGTGATGTCGAGTCAGCCCGGCAACCTGCTGTCGCTCGACATGGTGCGGGCGCTGACCGCGGCCATCGACGAGGCACGAGGGCGGCGCGGTCTCAAGTGGCTGACCATTGAAGGCGCCGGCGGTGATTTCAGCTTCGGCGCGCGCATTCAAGAGCACCGCCCTGAATCGATGGGCGTCGTCCTGCCCGCGACCCATGGTGTGTTCCGGGCGCTGCTGGACTTTCCCGCGCCCACCGCCGCGCTCGTCGACGGCCGCTGCCTGGGTGGCGGCTTCGAGCTGGCGCTGGCCTGTGACGACATCATCGCCAGCCAGGACGCGGCGTTCGGGCTGCCGGAGATCCGTCTGGCCGCGTTCCCGCCTGCGGCCGCGGCATTGCTGCCGTTGCGTGTCGGCGCCTCGCGTGCCGCGCGCGCCATCGTCAGCGGCGATGCGCAGAGCGCCGGTTACTGGAATGACGCAGGCCTGGTGTCCCTGGTGGCGTCGCAGGCGACGCTGGTCGAGGCCGCCGGCGCGTGGTTCGATCGGCAGTTCGCGCCGCGATCGGCGGTCGCGTTGCGCCATGCCGCTCGCGCGTCACGACTCACGCTGAGGGCGGTGGCCGAACCGGCACTGGCCGAGGCCGAGCGCATCTACCTCGAAGAGTTGCTGCCGACACGAGACGCGTCCGAAGGCATTCAGGCTTGGATCGACAAACGCGACCCGACGTGGGAGGATGAGTGAGAACCGCCGTCCACGCCTCGAGCCTAATCCCCGGGCGTAGGTCCGCCTTGCCGGGGCCCCCGGCGCGGCAGCCGCGCTGGGGTGGCTTTAGGCGGACCTGAAGGTTGGCTGAGTAACATTCATGATCGACGTTGATCTCTGGCTCCGCGGAAACAACCACGCCACCACCGCGACCTTGCGCACGGTTCCCGCTGACGCGACGAAATGGACCGATGCGGACGTGGAGCAGTTGATCACCGAGATGCTGCTCGCCCTGGATCGCGAGAAGAATCCTGGCGGCGAGCGTCCGCCGGTCTCGCTACGCGGCTTCAGCTGGATCGTGAGCCCAGACGAGGCGCGAGGCGTGCTCCTGCATCTGGAGATGCAGCTCGGCACCGCGAGCGCTGGCCCGTTCGCCTTGAACGAGGCGGTGCTCTCGGCGATGATCACCCGCGTGCTCGCGACCGCACAAGCCACGACGCGCGTACACTGACGTTCCACACGAGGGTTCTCAAGAAGGTTCCTGCGACGGTTCTTCACGGTGGTTCGGTTCCGCACGAGCGTTCCGCACCGGAGTTCCACTCCAGGGCTGGGTTCCGACGAACGCACCCTCGTCGTGTGGAACCTTCGTGTGGCACCGTCTTGTGGAACCGTCGTGCGGAACTTGCGGATATCGTGTCCTTTGCGTAGACTACCGAACCTGGTGATCCGATGAAGCGGCTGTCCCACCTCACCGTGCCGTCGATTCCGATGCGTTCGCGCATCGGCGTCGGGATCGTCCCGCGCGATCGCGTCGCACTCGCGCCGGGCCCGTCTCTCTAACTCAACTTTCGATAGTCATCGGAATCGATCGCCCCTCGCGGGTGCGGTCGTGTTGCAGCGGCGTCTGAGGCCGCAGGCCTTCAGATCCGCCTGGCTGCAGGTGGGAATCATGAACTCTTCTCTCGAAACGCCCGAAGAGGCGAAGCAGTCCTCGCCACTGCGTGAGAGCACGTGGTCCTTGCTGCGTGAAGCGGTACGAGGCGGTGAGCGCGACTACACCGAAGGCCCGACTGGACGCGCCATCGTGCTGCTCGCGGTGCCGATGGTGCTCGAGACCTGCATGGAGTCGCTCTTCGCCGTCGTCGACGTCTTCTTCGTGTCGCGGCTCGGCGCGGACGCGGTGGCGACCGTCGGGCTCACGGAGTCGATGCTGACGATCGTCTATACCGTGGCGCTGGCTCTGGGCATCGGCGCGACCGCCGTCGTCGCCCGGCGCATCGGCGAGAAGGACGAAGAGGGCGCGGCGCGCGCCGCGGCGCAGGCGCTGCTACTCGGCGTTGGCATCGCGGCGGCGATCGGCGTGTTCGGTGCGCTCAATGCCCGTCGCCTGCTCGGCTTGATGGGCGGCACGCCGGGTATGCTCGAGAACGCGGTCGGCTATACCGTCGTGATGCTCGGCGGCAACGCCACCGTCACGCTGTTGTTCCTGTTGAACGCGATCTTTCGGGGCGCCGGCGATGCCACCATCGCCATGCGCATGCTGTGGATCGCGAACGCGATCAGCATCGCGCTGGATCCCTGCTTCATCTTCGGCCTGGGTCCGTTCCCCGAGTTGGGCGTGGCGGGCGCGGCGGTCGGGACGAACATCGGGCGCGGCACGGCCGTCGTGTTCCAGCTCTGGGTGTTGCTGAGCGGGCGAAGCCGCGTGCACATTCAGTGGCGGCACCTGCGCGTCGTGCCCGACGTCATGCGGACCGTGTGTCGTTTAACAGGCCCGGGCTTCATCCAGATCCTGCTCGACACCAGCAGCTTCATCGGCCTGGTGCGCGTCTTGTCGACGTTCGGCAGCGATGCGCTGGCGGGCTACACCATCGGCATCCGCCTGATCATGTTCGCGATGCTGCCGGCCTGGGGTGTCAGCAACGCGGCGGCGACGATGGTGGGGCAGGCGCTGGGCGCGGGAAAGCCTGAGCGCGCCGAAGAGGCGGTATGGGCGGCGGGACGCCTCGCCATGTATCTGCTCGGCGCCATCGGCCTTGTCTTCGTCCTGGGCGCCCGGTTCATCGTCTCGTTCTTCACGACGGATCCCGTGATCGCGGATCACGCCGTCGATTGCTTGCGCATCGTGAGCTCGGGTTTCCTGTTCTTCGCCTATGGCCTGGTGCTCACGCAAGCCTTCAACGGCGCCGGCGATCCGTGGACGCCGACGTGGATCAACCTGTGGTGCTTCTGGATCTGGCAGATCCCGCTTGCGTGGGTGCTGGCCATGTCGTTGGGCCTCGGCCCGCGTGGCGTCTACATCGCGATCACCGTCGCCTTCTCAACGCTCGCCGTTGTCAGCGCCGTCGTGTTCAGACGGGGACGATGGAAGACGCAGAAGGTATAAGTCGGGACGAAGGCAGGGAACATCTGAAGCTCGGCGGAGCGAAGCGATTGTCGGTTCCATCGCGCGTAGAATTGACGAGAGCCGGGGTGGCGAAACTGGCAGACGCACGGGACTTAAAATCCCGTGGCCCGAAAGGGCCGTGTGGGTTCGATCCCCACCCCCGGCACCAATGGAATCAATCGTTTGCAGGGATGGCCGATCGATCGTCGATCGGCCATTTTTGTTCGCAACGTAGTACTTCTGTAGTACGGACGCTGACACGGATTCTGGCTCGGTAGATTTGACACACCATGGCGAAAAACCAACGCCGCTACGCATCCGATGAACCTCGCCCGACGATTGGCCGCCCGCCCCGCCTATCCGGAGACGACATGCTATTGATCGCGCGGCTACACGCGCGCGGTCGCTCGCTGCGCACCATCGCGCGCATCGTGACAGTGGCTTCTGGCCAGGCGGTGAGCGCGAACACGATCGGGAGGTGGCTGCGGCGCGCGCTTCAGCCCCAGGAAGAAGTGCAACAAGCGCTCGCCAGCCTGCGCGCGCAGGCCGTGGAAGGCTGTGGCCAGGCCATCCTTCGCGGCGCACGTGATGGCCGTCATGCACCCGCCAAGGACTTGCTGGTCGCCGCCGGCACCATCGAGCGGGACGCACCGACCGAACGGCTGGTGATCCTTGTCGGCGACGGGAAAACGGCGGTTGGCATGCTGCCACAGCCCGACGGTCCGATCATCGAGGCAGAACCCGTCCAGAGCCTGCCGAAGCCGCTATCTTGAAAGAGTGTTCCCGGGCCTAATGCTGCTGCGCTGAATGGCGCTCGGAGACGCCGCCGCCTTCCTGCACGAGAAACACTCGCAGGCCGAGTTTGTTGATCGCGTGGTCGATCTTCGCCAACAGGTCGCGGTAGCGCGGTAAGTCGGGGAGGGCAATCGCTACGTCTGTAAATTTGCCTGTGCCGGCGGCAACCAACGTGGACATCAACGCTTCCGCCAACCAATGACGTGCTTGCAGCGGTGGTTTTGTCGGCTTCGGCTGGCCGGCGCGTGGGCCATACGCGTAGACGGTCCCCGGATAGCCCTTCACCTCAACCGCCAACGTCTGATTTCCTTTGACGGCGACAAGGTCGATACCGCGCTGGCGCGAGGCCGTATCGGCCGCAGCAGTGATTGTCCACGCCTCGGCGATCAGGAACCTCGCGACACGTGCCTGAACGTTCCCCTCCCAGTACCACGGCAGCGTCTCGTTTTCGGCTACATATCTTGTGGTGTCCATGTTCAAGGCTCGACTGCCGGTGGCCACGCGATCCCGCTCTGAGCGCGGAGCGACTGCCATGCGGCCACTGTCTTCGGCGTTCGAGTCCTGGGATGGTTCTCGCGTCAGATCGGCGAGCGCGCGCACGAATGCCGCACGCAGCAGCACACGCATTTCCTCGACGAACTCTGGATCGGCCAACAAGTTCTGAGCCATCTCGTGGCCTTGGCGATCAGCCACGTCGTTCGAGTCCGTCGTTGCCGGATCAGGCGTATCGCTCATCGACGCGTCTCCTGTTGCTGGAAATCGAACCCCCTGGTGTCCACTGCTGAGATGACGTGCATCGTGTGCGTCGCTCCTCCGATGCTATCCGGTAACTGTTGTTCGGTGCCATGCGCAAGGATGGAGACGTCTCGCTGGGGAAGGTGATGGTTTTTAGGGGTCCCGGGTTCGCAATGTTCGCAAGGCGAAAGACCTCACACATGGTTCCACGTGACCTCGACATGTTCGCGCCGTAGCGTGTAGATGCCAACCGAGGCGTCCGAATGCGATTCGTTTACGCCAGCCATTGGTCGTGAGCGCCATGCAGCCTGCAGGGAGACAGCGGCTCGTGGCGGGTCTGCGTGGGAAGTGCAGCACACGGCCGTCATTGGCCGCAGAATCGCTCACAAGCACGCTCTTGATCGAGGTCAAATCGATCGTTGAGGCTCTCCAGCGATCGCTGAGCTGCTGAATTCGTACGGCGCTCGTGCAGCGTGTTGACGGTCAATGCGCCAAAAAGTGCCCGGAGGCTCACGATCACGGGTGGGATGAGATGCGAACGGGTCCATGCGTCTCGTGCACCTTCCCACGGCTTACCAAACACTTGTACTGGCCGATAGTGCGTCCAACATGATCGAAGGATCTCGGATCGAATCGGCCTCGCAGCCCACCAACCTCAGTCGCCAGGGGAAGCGCGGTGCTCGATTCGCACGCGCATAGGTGCGAACGTGACAGAGCGGAATTGTCCGCAGGCGTGTGAAACATCGCCCGGTTCATCCCCGCTTCCCATTTCGACACTCTTTCCAAGAAACAAGGGCGGAATCGGGCGGCACTGTCCGTCCAAGCATCTCGATACGTCACGCCCTTGCGAGTGGTACTCGCGATTGCACGCTTTCTTAAGCCCAATGCTATTTCGCAATGCGTTCGTCGCTGACCGGCCTTAGCATGCATGGCCAGCTCGTGATTAGTCCTTAACCCTACTCGCCTCAAACCGCCCATCGCCCGGAGCAATCCCGTGAACTTCCTCTCCTTATCCGAAGCTCGTCGTTGGTGTGCCGTCGGCTGGATCGCGGCCTTCTCGCTTTGCCTCGCGTCTTCGGCGTCGGCGCAGACCTTGGACGCTGCCTGGACTCACAGTCTCGTCGCGAAGGCTGACGGTACGGTTCTCGCGTTCGGCAACAACGGGAAGGGACAGCTTGGCGACGGCACCACGATCACGCGCACCACGCCCGTCACGATCGGCGGCCTGACCGGCGTCGTTGCCGTGGCAGCGGGGCAGGAGCACTCCATGGCGCTGACCTCGGACGGCCGCGTTTGGGCTTGGGGCTCCAACGCCGCAGGACAGCTTGGCCGGCACTACGAGTGGGAAGACATGGTCTTTGACTACTGCACGCCGTGTCGCCCGTCGCCCGTCCTTCTCGACCTACAGTCGGTCGTGGCGATCGCCGCCGGCAGCGACCATTCGCTGGCGCTTCTCGCCAACGGCGACGTGTACGGGTGGGGCAACAACTACGTCGGTGCCTATGGCGCGTCTATCTCCTGGTCGGACGCGCCGTTGCTCGTGATGACCGGTGCGGCCGCCATTTCCGCCGGGCCGAGCCGCTCCGTGATCCTTAAGGCTGACGGGACGGTCTGGGGCTCGGGGTGGAACCAGGAAGGCGCGCTTGGGGACGGCACGTATGCGCACCGGGACGCCTTCGTTCAGATGTCTGGCGTCGCCGGAGCAGCGAAAGTCGCGGCGGGCGGTTATCACACCCTCGTCCTGCTCGACGACGGCACCCTAAAGGCGGTCGGATACAACGCGTACGGCGGCCTGGGCGATAGAACGTGGATGAACCAGAACCTGCCAGTTACGGTCGGCGGAATGGCCGACGTTGTCGAAGTCGCCGCAGGCTCGGCGCAGTCATACGCGCTCAAGTCGAACGGCACGGTTTGGTCCTGGGGCCGCAACGACTACGGCGAGTTGGGCGACGGTACGACGCAGGCCCGCATACAGCCGCGCAGGTCGATGGGCTCGCGAACATCGTCGAGATCGCTAGCGGGGATGTGCACGCCATCGCGCTCGACGTAGAGGGCGTTGTCTGGATGTGGGGGCTCAATTCCGAGTATCAGCTTGGCGACGGCTCGACAACGAACCGGCTCCTGCCGGAGCCGAGCAGCGGGCCCAACCGCGCCTGGCGAGTCGCCAAGCCGCGGTTCGACCCGTCCGGGGGAGCCGGGTCCTACTACAACACCGAGCTTTCGATCGTGGTGACCGTTGATACGCCCGGCGCCACCATCCACTACACGCGCGACGGCGAGGAGCCGACCCAGGCGGATGCGTTTGTCGCGTCGGGTGCGACGGTGCTCGTGGACGCGTCGCAGGTGCTGAAGGCGAAGGCATGGAAGAGCGGGATGCCCCCGAGCGGAAGCAGTCGCGCGGACTTCGTCATGAAGCTCGCGACGCCCGTGCTGTCGCCACCGGGTGGGTCGTTTTCCGCGCCGCAGAACGTCACGATCAGCACGACGACCCCTGGGGCAACGCTTCGCTACACGACCAACGGGTCATTGCCGACCGAGAGCTCGCCCGTCTATACCGGGCCCGTGACCTTAGGAGGCACAGGCTACCTTTGGGCAATGGGGTTCCGGCCCGGGTGGGAGCCGAGCGATCTCGGCGGCGCCTACTTTACCTTCAGCTTCGGGCCACTGCCCCTTCCAGTCGCGACCCCTGGCGCTGGCACGCAGGAAGGCCCCCTGAGTGTGGCGCTGTCCTCGGTGCCCGGTGCGACGATCTACTACACCACCAACGGGAGCGCGCCCACGACGGCTTCGCCTATCTACACCGAGCCGCTGGTGCTCACGTCCAGTACGACCATTAAAGCGAAGGCCTACCATCCCGACTACACGCCGAGCCCGATGCTCACTCAAACGTACACGATTCGCATGGCGCAGCCTGTCTTCTCGATCGCGGCAGGCACACACGCGCCCAGCACGATAGTGACTATCACCCTTGTCGATCCGGCAGGTACGATTCGCTACACGCTGAGCGGCCTCGATCCGACTTCCACGGATCCGATCTTCGTGCCGGGTCACGCGCTACTGGTTGGGGAATTCACGCTCAAGGCCAAGGCGTTCAAGACTGGCGCACTGGAAAGCGCGGTCGTTGCCTCGACGTACACGTTGACGGAGCCGCTCGGTGGCGGCGTACTCGCGGCCGGCGGGTCGCACACGGTGCTGTCCACACCAGGCGGACTCTTGTACGGGTTTGGGCAGAACACGAGCGGCCAAGTCGGCGACGGTACGAGCACGAACCGCACCACGCCGAAGCTAGTGCACACACTCACTGGGGTGACGGCCCTAGCCGCGGGACAAAGTCACACGCTTGCCGCGACCTGGGATGGGCGTGTCTTCGCGTGGGGCTCGAACGGGTCGGGACGACTCGGTGACGGCACTACGACGAACCGCACATCACCCGTTCACATCTCGACGCTCTCGAACGTTGTCGCGGTGGCTGCGGGGAACGGCCATAGTCTCGCGCTGACGGCGGACGGTCTTGTCTATGCCTGGGGTGTTGGCACCAACGGGCAGTTGGGTCTCGGCTGGACGGGCACGACCAGCACACCGACGCAAGTGACCCTCATGAACGTCGTGGCGATTGCCGCCGGCGGCACACACAGCCTGGCCGTCACGAGCGACGGGCAGCTGTACGCCTGGGGTCTGAATTCCAGCTTTCAGCTCGGTGACGGCACGAACGTCCAGAAGACGTCCCCGACGTTGGTCTCGACGCTTACCAATGTGATGGCAATTGCGGCCGGCGGATCGCACAGCCTCGCGCGCGTCGAAAGTGGCGCGGTGTACGCATGGGGAGCGGGCAGCAGCGGCGAACTCGGGCTCGGCACCACGAACAACCGTAGCACGCCGCAACTCGTACCCGCGCTCACAGCCACTGACATCACGGCCGGCGTGGCTTACAGCGCGGCAGTGCGCGACGATGGCGTCACCGTTATGTGGGGTGCAAACGCCTCCGGCCAGCTTGGAGATACCACGAACACCCAGCGACTCGTGCCGACGATTGCGGCGGACGCCTCAGCGCTCGCGCTCCTTGCCGCCGGAGGCACGCACGTAGCGGAGGTCACGCCCGACGGGCACCTTTGGACGTGGGGTGCGGGCAGCACCGGTCAGCTCGGCGACGGGACGACATCGGCCCGGGCGACGCCTGCGGACGTCGGCACGTTGCCGGGCGCCTGGGGAACCACCTCAACGCCGACGGTCAGCCCGGCACCGGGCCCGTACCACGAGGTTCAGACCGTAATCGTCTCCATGTCAATGCCTGGCGCGACCGTTCGTTACACGACGACTGGCGTGCCGCCAACAGACGCGGACGCGGAAGTGCCGGTTAGCGGCCAGATAACTATTGATGCGACGACGACATTGAGCCTGCGCGCGTGGGTTCCCGGCCGCGCTCCCAGCCGCACCGTCAGCGGGACCTACACGCTGCAGCCTCTGCCGCCGACTATTGCTCCAGCCGGGGGCAGCTTCACCGAAGCGCAAGTGGTGACACTATCCACGACCACACCGGGCTCGACCATCAGGTACACGACAGACGGCTCGGTGCCGCTCGCAACATCGCCACCGTACAACGGACCGCTCACGATCGACACCGCACGCACGCTTACTGCCGCCGTGTTCAAGACAGGATGGTCCACGAGCGATGTAAGTGCGGCGACGTTCACCTTGACGCTGGCGCCGCCGACGTTCGCGCCCCCGCCAGGCTCGTACCAGGGGCAATTGGAGGTGACGCTCTTCGGCCCGGCCGGCGCCGAACTCCGTTACACAAGCGACGGTAGCAACCCGACCGAGGTTTCCTCTCTGTACTCGGCGCCGTTTACCGTTCCCAACGGGCAGACAACGCTCAAGGCGAGGGCATTTAGATCGGGTTGGGCGTCGAGCGAGATCGCTGCCGGCTCCTACGTAGTCAATGGCCCGCCCACAGTCACGGCCCGTGCGTATCCCAAAGCGACAGCGGCCGGCTGGCATCACACGCCCGTGACCGTCACCTTCCAGTGTGACGACGCGACTGGCATTCAAACGTGTCCACAGCCGGTGCTGGTCTCGACAGAGGGAGCCGGGCAGGTTGTCAGCGGAACAGCGACCAACACTGCCGGCATGTCCGCCACGGCCTCCGTCACGCTCAACCTAGACTTCACGCCGCCCGCGCTCACCATCACCAGCCAGGTGCCGAGCGGCTCACCGACGTCGGAGACAACAGCGGAAATCAACTTGAGCGTCGCGGACGCGCTCAGTTCTGTCGCCTTCGCGCGCTGCAACGGCAATGCGGTGCCCGTCGCCGGCGGCACGTTCACATGCGAGGCTCCGCTACGTAAGGGCCGGAATCTTATCCTGATCGATGCGATCGATGAGGCCGGCAACTCACGCTCGCTCAGCGTGGAGCTGGAGCGCGTTGCCCCCGCTGCCGGGCTCGTCGTCGCGCCGACTCGGCTGCTCATGTTAGTCGGCGATCGTCGTCCCGTGCAGGTTCGCGACGATTCCGGGCGACCGGTGACCGGGCTCGTGTGGACGTCGGAGAATGCGTCGATCGCGGAAGTGGAAGCCATTGCAGACGACGGGACCATCGTCGCCAACGCCCCCGGCGAAGTTGAATTGACTGTATCCGCGGGCGCGCTGACCGAGACTCTGCAAGTCGTCGTAGCTGAGGGCACTGCGGTGGGCGTCGGAAGCTCGGTCTGGGAGGTGGCGCCGCTTCCAGGGTATGGAGTTCAGTCCGTCGTGGACGGGGCCCGCGACGCGCTCGGACCGACCGTTCTGTCGCTTGAAGTTGCAGCGACGGCGAATGCTGTTGTTCGTGCCCTTGGACCTGACGGATCCACAAAGTGGCTCGCAAATGTCCCCTGGCATGCGGCGGGCTATGGGTCTGCGAAGCTGATAGGAAGCGGCCGAGGCGGCGCCTTGCTCGTTGGCGGTGACTCGGTGACTTATCTGCCGACGCCGGGGGATGGTCCCGCGTGGCACCAGCAGGTTAGTGGCTCCGTGGCAGCCGACGGCGGTTACCATGTGGCCCAAGGACCTGACGGCGACGTCGTCGTCGTCGGATCCCCCTATGGCTCGATGGAAGTGATAGGGATCGACGGCGAGACGGGCCAAGTAAAGTGGCGTCTGGTGGCCCCCAGGGTCCCTGGGAGTTCGAGCCTGAATATGGACTGCTCCGATTCACTCGATTACATCGGCGAGGAACACTCAGCAGGGCTCTCGCGACCGGTCATCGATGAGGAGGGGACAGCGTTCCTCTTCGTTCAGAAGGACTGGAGCTTTAGAGACTCTAATCCGGACGGCCAGTGCCAGACGATACACGCCGAGGGCTCGGGCAGCTTAGAACTGCTGCACATCACGTCAAGCGGCTCGTCATCGTACACGCCGCTTCACAGCTACACCTATCAGTACGCATACAGCAGGCAAGAGCCGAGCCCTGACCCGTATTGGGTGACGGCGGCTGGCGTGTCCCTGACACCAGCCGCCGGCGGCGGAGTCCTAGTGGCACACCGACTGAGCGCGTGGGGTTCGTGGCCGGATACCGTCGTTACCGGTTACGGCGCCGCATCAGGAGTTGCTCTCGACTTGCCAGATACCCAAGTTCAGGGGATCGCAATAGGCGAGGATGGATTGGCTCTGGTCAATACCAGGCCCTACGGGCAGACAAACGGCGGGCAGACACTGTTGCTCGACCAATCGTCGGGAGCTGTCGTCGGCAGTTTGCCATTTGCCGGCGTGATTGCGCTCGAAGGAAATGACGTGCTCGGGGTTGGCAGTCAACTAGAGCGGCGAACATCGACCAACGATCTTGTCGCATCAGCCGACTATTGGACTTTTGCCTACTCGCGCCCAGTGAGCGGGGCGCTTTGGGTGAAGATCTCGGCATCTGGAGGGATCGAGGGTCAACTGGGCCTTGAAGCGAGTCGCGCCGATAGTCCCTATCCGCTGTCCGATGGCGTAGGCGGTACTCGTGGGGTAGGGCCAGCTCCCCTTCGAAATTTCTCGGCCTCGCCAGTCGTCGTCAAGCTTGAAGGTTGCGAGACGGCATTCAAACCCGTCAAGGCCGCTCCGGGGGCAGGCCGGTCCATGTATTTCTATCGTTGGATCGACGGTGTCATGCCGGGGACGGTGACGGGCTGGAACGCGGGCGACTGGATGAAGGTTCCTGACTGGAGCCTCGTCAACGTCGAGGCGAACGGCGCGGAACCGACGGTGTATGGGCCGACGACGCTCGGCTGCCGGCTAGACAATCCTGACCCACCAGGTTACGAAAACTACAAGTCGTGTTGGGGCCACAAGGCGGAACCTCAGTGGAGCGACCCGGCCCCGGGTGGGGTCGGCGTAACCGATTGGAAGTACCCACGCCCAACCGGGTACGACTGCCCGCCGGAGCCTTGGTGGAAAATCTGGAAGCCTCGATGACGACAAACCACGGTATTGGGGTGCTAGCCCTCGCGCTCGCCATTGCATGTTTCTGTGGGTGCCGCGAGCAAATGCCTCTGCCGCGGCCGATACCTTGCGGCCCTCTGCTGACGCTGCGGTTTGGTGACGCTCGATCGGACGTCGAACGGTCGATAGGCGCGCCGATCAACCACTGGTCGGTTGATCGGCCGCTGCCGGACGGAACCGAGGTCGACGAATATGCAGACTATAAGTACGGGCGCTCACCTGATCCCTACGAGCTCTGGGACCAATTCGGTATCTACTATACGAAGGGGCAATTGACTCGTATCGATGCGTTTCGCGATCTGGCCGGCCGGGCCGCAGAGCAGGCTGGGACTGGCCGACTCCTGGCATTCCGGATGACTCGCAACCCAGCTGGTGCTCTGCCAGACGAAACGCTGCGCGAAATCGGGCCAGCCTTCGAAGACGTGTTCCAGTGCGAGCCTGGCTTCAGGCGTCCGGTCAGGTG
Source organism: Vicinamibacterales bacterium (assembly GCA_036732565.1). Lineage (GTDB taxonomy): Bacteria > Acidobacteriota > Vicinamibacteria > Vicinamibacterales > UBA2999 > JAIVJN01. The sequence goes on along the minus strand of DAINCF010000020.1, from coordinate 9,805 downwards.
AAGAATCGCGCGGTGCGGGCGTGTGCGCATGGGCAAGGGTGGGGACCTCTCGCTGAGGAAGGTAGACTACTCTTCGAGGCTGGCCCGGAGATTCGCGCGGCGAGGGACGCAGTATAACGTCGTCGCAGTAGGCGACTTGAAACTGGCGGCTGAGCGGCTGTCGGCGCAGCTCGCGGCGGAGAGCGTCGCGAGGTAGTACGGCTGCAGTTCGGCCCGTGCTTCGGGTCGCATCATCGTGCATCTCGATGCAACACCGCAGGACGCACATCGGAAGATGTCTTCGATTGTCCGAGCGTTTTGCGAGATTTTTAGAAGTGCCGGTCGAACGTAAAATCCCGTGGCCCGAAGGGCCGTGTGGGTTCGATCCCCACCCCCGGCACTAATGAACTCGATAGTTTGCAGAGATGGCCGATGGGCCGACGACGCTTGGCTGCCGGCTAGACAATCCTGACCCACCACTTTACGAAAACTACAAGTCGTAGTGGGGCCACAAGGCAGAACTTCAGTGGAGCGACCCGGCACCTGGTGGGGTCGGCGTAGTCGATTGGAAGTATCCACGCCCGAGCTCAGTGGTTTGCACGCCGGAACCTTGGTGGAAAATTTGGAAGGCCCGATGACGATGCGCCAAGGTACTTGCGGGCTGGTGCTCGCGCTGGCATTCGTCTGTTTCTCTGGTTGCCGTGAGCGGTGGCCTCTGCCGCGGCCGATACCTTGCGAGGGCGTGGTAAGCCTTAAGCTGGGAGACACGCGGGCAAAGGTCGAGCAGGCAATCGGCCCGGCCCTATGGCTGGAGCCCATTGAGCGTCCGCTGATTGACGGCACCAAGGCCGATGAGTACGCCAGCTACACGTACTTGCGATCCCCGGACCTTTTCGAGTTTTGGGACCACTTGGACGTCTACTATCTTGGCGGAAGACTCGTATTTGTCGGTGCAAGTCGACGCTTGGGTGGCAAGGCTCGGGCACGAGCCGAGACGGACACGCTGCTGGCCTTCCGCCTCACGCGACAACCCGATGCTCCGGAAGACCAATCGATGCGCGAGATTGGACCGGCGTTCGAAGACGTGTTCCAGTGCGAGCCTGGGTTCCGGCGTCCGGTCAGGTGAAGAATCGCGCGGTGCGGGCGTGTGCCCAGGCGCAAGGTGGGGACGTCTCGCTGAGGAAGGTAGACAATCTTCGAGGCTGGGCCCGGAGGTTCGCGCGGCGAGGGATCTCAAATGTGGTTCCACGTCACCTCGACGTGTTCGTGCCGTAGCGTGTAGATGCCGGCCGAGGCGTCCGAATGCGACCAGCCGCTGCTCTTGAGCGCGGCGTTGCTCTGCCTGTCGCTCCTGGCCCCCTGATCCCACTGCTGAACGCCGAGGGCGCACCAAGCCATCGTGGCTACCTCATGCCTGTTGTCTTCCTGATCGCGAATGGCGATCTGCAGCCCGTGCCGTTTGTGTTCGATGAACACCCCCAGGGCGACGATGCCTCGATCCCCGCACTTCGGCCATGACGTGAAGGTTTGGCAATTCGCGCAGCTCGAAGAGATTCTCGACTTTGGTCGTGAAGCTCTGAAAGTCGTTCCAGAAATCAGATCGCCGCTGTCGGTCCACTGCCGCACCCGGACGATAGCAGCATGAGTCAGGCTCCCTAGGTCGGCACGACCCGGGGCGCGATTCCAACCCAGCGAAACACGAACCGCGTCATGACCTCCTCATCGAAGGAGACGGTTGGTGGCCACCAGATTGGCATCGTCGAGGCGGGCCAAACAGTCACGACGCCCTCCGACGGGACAGGGTGCGGCTCCCAATTCAGCCGTACCACGCCTACCGGGTGACGCCAAAAGACCAATTGACACGCGAGCCGTCCAATGACCAACGTCGCGTGAAACCAATGAATCGGAGCGTCCTGTCCGTCTCTTTCGGCTGGTTGCGTGAGGTGTCCCGTATGGCTGAATCCCATGTGATCCTGATCATCCGTGCGGTAGCTTGCGAGCCACACCGCTAAGTCAGCAAGCTCACCCCCCTCTTTGAATGCGTTTCGCTCCTGAAACGTGAAGAACGGAGGTTCACTGCTAGTAAACTCGTGCACCATCACCGTCTTGACGACCCAACGCGCGATCAACTTCTGATCGTCGGCACTGACGGGTCTGGTAATTGCGCTCTTGACGATCATCGGAGTCAGCACGTCCTTGGCGGCGCTCTCTAGATCGCTCATCCAGCCGTCGTTGCATGCTTTGCACACTTCCCGAACCTCGATGCCCATATCGGTACCCGACTTCACGAAAGAACGCGTCTGAGTTGTTTCGGGCAGGACGGTCTGGTAATTGCTGAGGGCGATCTTGCCTGGCTTGAACAGCTCGCGCAGCCAGGTCGGAAAGACGTGTTCCTTCGTGATCTTGATCGAGTCGTTTCCGCAGAACTCACACGCTCTATGCGACATGGACTCCAGGATAGCCGCGTCCGTAGCGGCGAGGGCATCCCGTGCTCCGCCCGGATGCGACTGGAGACCGGTGCCGGAGGGAGGCGTCTCGTCAGCCCATACGGGCCCACCAGTACGGCCCACCACCACATACATCCGCCGGAGTGGATTGCAATCGAGGCTCGGAAATGGGCCTGCACCACTTTCAGCACTACGTGGCCCATTCTTTGTACGCCCTGGTGCTCTCCGTTCCGCCTTCGTTCTTCATCTCTATTTCTAAGTGGAGGAGGTGGTGGGAGGCGCTGACTTATTGATCGAATTCGTAGCCGGGTGGCGCCTGGATGAAGTACTGGCCTTGCAATTACCACAGGTCGATCTCGTGGCCGGCATCGCTCGGTTGGAGCCTGGCAACACGAAGAACCGTGATGGGCGACAGTTGCATTTGGGCGCCATCGACGGGAATGCATGACATGCTGACCCAACAGTTGGCATCCACTGACCGACTGTCCCGCGAGCAGGGCCGCACCGTCCCTGCCGTATTCATCAGGCGGACGGTACGCCCTTCCGACTCAAGGCCGGCTGTCCAGGCCGCATTGCGCACGACTTCCGGCGTACCGCCGTGCGCGACCTCGAACGGGCTGGTGTGCCTCGGTCAACGGCAATGAAGATGGTGGGTCACAAGACCATGTCGATCTACAGCCCGTACGCCATCGTTGATGAGGCAATGCACAGAGAAGGAGCCGCCAAACTCGAAGTGTGGGCCGGAGCGTCGGAGACCGCCAAAGCATCGGGCCTCGTGAAGAGATTCAAGGCACGCTCAACGGTCGCCTGAGGCGCTATCCGGATATGGGTTTCTGCACGCCTATGCCGAAGGTTCCGCGGCCGACCTGAATAGCCGTCTTGAAACCTTGAATAGTGTTTCGGCTGAAGGTGATACCGCCGATTTTGGTTTCATCCTCGCCGACACTGATGCAGAACCCTTTTATCCAAAAGGTTCCCGTCACCTTTACTGTGCCAGCCGTGATCTCTTCGACGCTCGCCAACACTTCGCCGGACTGTGGATTAAGAACCTGATAGAGACCAGGCTGGCTTTTTACTTCCAAGCTCGGCGAGACGTGGACCACATGATTCTTAGCAATCGTGGCTAGGCGCTCGTCCGTCTGGTCGCGCAAATCAAAATCAACGACCAATTGACCGTCGTGCGCCCTTTCGCGCAGCCTGAAAACCTCTACTCCCTCAACGACCAAGGCTGCGTCACAATCGACGATTCGATTGTTGCCAAGCAACAACGTTTCTGCCATCAGCTTCCCTCCGACTTCCCCTCGGACTTCCCCTGCGGCCATAATACACGGTGGCATTTGGTGAGCATCCCTGGCGGGGTATTCGAATAAAAACAAAGATCTCGCTCTGGTGATGCCACACGGGACTTAAAATCCCGTGGCCCGAAAGGGCCGTGTGGGTTCGATCCCCACCCCCGGCACTCCTCCTTCCGCCGAAAGGGGCCGTTGCGTGTCGCCGATCGTTCGCCCTCCAGTCATCTCGCTCGTTCTCGGTCTCGTTCTTTCATCGTTCGCACCGCCGGCATCGGCGCAGCTGGCCGGCCGCGCGGCGGAGGAGTGGATCAAAACGCTCGATTCGCCGGCGCGCGTCGAGCGGTTGAGGATTCCTGAAATGGTGGCGGCGCTGAAGATTACGCCTGGACTGACCATCGCGGACATCGGCGCAGGCTCCGGCGTCCTGAGCGGGCCCCTCGCGCTCGCCACCGGCCCGAAAGGCACGGTGTACGCCACCGATATCGACCAAGCTTTGCTCGCGCACATCGATCTGCGCGCCAAGGAGCTGCACGTGCCGAATCTGAGGACCGTGCTCAGCACGCCAGCCGATGTGAAGCTGCCGGTGCCGGTCGACCTCGCGTTCGTGCACGACGTGCTGCACCACGTGAGCGATCGGGCTGGATTGCTCGAGAACCTCGCGACGTACGTAAAGCCCGGCGGGCGCATCGCCATCGTCGACTACCGACCCGACAGCAGCCCGCACCGGACGCAGCCCGAGCTGGTCATCAACGAGGAACAGACCGACGGGTGGCTGAAAGCGGCTGGGTTCAGGAAGGCCGAATCGCCCCAACTGTTCGATGACCGGTTCTACGTCATCTACACCAAGCCCTGACCGCGTGGGTGGAGCTCGTCGAGGAAGTGTGACCGCGCCTCGATCTCGACCAGCCTCCCGGACGCATACACGGATGCGTCCTTCAGCAAGGCCGTCCGCTCTTCATCTGACAGATCGGCGAGGCGGAGCGGGTCGTACCCTCGGCCTCGAACGAACGCTTCGATGAGCGATTGCTCCAATTGCCCGAGCGGCAGCTCGAGCGGGCGGATGTCGGGTTGCTCAAATTTCATATTACGGCTCCCGAGGCGCTGGCACGCGTCGAGGAACAGCGTGTCCTTCGACTATACGCGCCTGACCAGACTGGGAAAAGAGCTCAAGACAGTCGCAGCTCCTCTCCATCGTCCGGAATGAGAACACCCGGCCCGAGCTTGGTCTTCTGCAGCGCGTCGCGCAGCGCCGTTCGCGTGAGCAGGCAGTGGTTGATCGCCTCCATGTGCATGGCGATCAGGTCTGCCTTGGGCGCCGCCTTGCGCACGTTCAGCACGTCCTCGACGTCCATGGTGATCGGCCCGCCTTCGATGAACTGCGCCGCGCCGGAGTAGAGCACGATGAGATCCGGCGAATGGACCTTGATGGCCTCTTCGACTTCAGGGCACCAGACCGTGTCGCCGGCGATATAGAGCGTGGGCGCGCCAGGACTCCGCAACACGTACCCCGACACGGGTGCCAACCGCCGGCCAACCTCGCCGCGGCCATGCTGGCCGCCAGTGCGCGAGATGGTGATGCCCTTCCACTGAAGGGACTCCTGGATCGGCTGCGCCGCGGAGAAGCCCCAGTCTGCGAATTTCGGTGAGTCTGGCGGCTGAATGAACAGCGGCGTCGTTTTCGGTACGAGCGCGGTCGCGGCGGCGTCCCAGTGGTCAGCGTGCGTGTGCGTCACCAGGATCGCGTCGATGCCGATCAAGGCTTTCTCGGCGGCGACGGGAAGTGGGACCAGGGGATTCGGTCTGGGCTTGGGCGAGTTCGTGATGGCGGGCATGGCACCCGGATCGGCCAGCATCGGGTCGACCATCAGTACGCGTCCGGCGTAATGGATGATGGACGTCGCATGTCGCAGCAACCGGAGGCGCGTCACCGCCTGCTGCGCGGCCGCCACCGGCCGCGCGACGCCGCTCGAGATCGCCAAGCCCACTCCGGCACCCGCACCAGATGCCAGAAACGATCGCCGACTGAGCTTCATCGAGATGCCCTCGCTCTTTGGATGTCTTCCGTTGGCTGACGATAACGCAGGCAGGCGATGAGCCATTGTCGGCGCAAGCCCAGCCATATCGCAAAAAATCTCAGCGAGAGTGCTCGGAAGGAGCCGTTGGCGATGTAGGCTCTGCTGGTTCCTCTGACCGATCCCAGCAGAGCGAAGGGGTCTGCGATGCCGGTCCGGCACAGGTCGTCACGTCACAGCGGTACATCTTCTTCAAGGGGACAGCATGAAGGTCCAGGTTCTGCACGACCAGGCGGGGAAGATCTGCGCCGTTTTTGCTCCGGTCGAAGGTGGACGGAAGGGGGGCGTCGAAGCCCCGAGCTCCAACCGGACCGTCATCGAGGTCGAGGTGCAGGAGATCGCACCGACTGACGCGCATCAGAACGATCGTGTGACCGCGACGATCAGCCACGTGCTGGAGCACTACGAGGTTCGCGCTGGACGCCTGGTCGAGCGATCCGGGAAGGCGGCGCAGTAATCCAGAGCGTCCGCTATTAGCGCAGCGTGAACGTCATTTCGAGCGTGATCAACACGGGCACCGCCGTGCCATTAGGGCGGCGCCCGGGCTCGAATCTCCACTGCGCGGCGGCCTTCATCGCCTCCTCGTCAAGCCCGTGTTCAGCGTCGAGCGAGCGGGTGATGCGAATCGCGTCAGGAGTGCCGTCGGTGAGCACGACCATCTCGACATGAACGCCGCCCTGAATCTTTGCCTTCATCGCTGCCGCCGTGTACTGCGGCTTAGCGTCCTTGATAACTCGCGGTAAGGTCACGCCGTTGCCAGGCCGAACCGGCGTCTCTTGAACAGCCTTGGCCACCGATGTCGTCAGGGCCCCGGCGTCGGTCCGTGTCCACGCAATAGGGAAGCGCGCGGCCGTTGCGGCGATTGTTGGAGAGATGACGGCAGCCGCGATTGCGAACACTGCCAAGATGTGCGCGCGTGACATGGACACCTCCCGGGAGAGCAGAGCAATTCGTTGGCGAAGATGCCGAGGACGAATGAGCGACGGAACGGCGATGGGGACAGCAACCGACGGCTCTGCAAACGTCATGAGCGCGTGCGCGTAGGCGCGCCGATCGCCGGTCGTTGCGACGGTGTGCTGGTCAACGAGCGCCTCGCGCATGAGTGCAATGCGCGACACAAGGAGCCGGGCGGCTGGATGGAACCAGAGCGCTGCACACCAGATCTCCTCGAGAACCGTCTGTGCCCAGTCGCGACGCCGCACATGCGTCAGTTCGTGACATACGATCGCCCGCTGCACGGGCAGAGGAAGAGAACACACGCGGGCCGGCAGGAGGACCGTGGGTCGCAACAGCCCAATCGTGACCGGACCATCGACATCATCGGAGATACGGATCTCCGCGGAGACTTTCAGTTGTGCCGCCAGTTCGTCCACGAACGCTGGCGTCGGCAGGAGGGCGAGTGAGCGCTGGCGAACCCGCCGTAAGCGGATGAAGCCAAGGGCGAGCCATCCAAGGCGCGCGACCCCGCCGCACACGAGCACCAGCAGCACGACAGGGGTGAGACGAACGACGTTGAACTCGAACGGCGATGTGGACAACGCCTGGCGAATCAGGCCGGCCGAGCCCGTCAGGGCGTCTGGCGACGTAGTTTCACCGGTCTGGGCGAAGGGCAAGGTCACCGTGCTGAGCAAAATCAGCTGCCAGAACCAGAGCGCCGCGCGCGGCGCGCGCAGTCGCATGGCCGTGGCGACGGCCAGGGCAGACGCGACCAATGCCGCCAGCTGAAGGCTATAGGCGGCCAGGTTCAACAGCCACGCCGTCATCACGGGTTGTCCTCATCGAGGAGCCGCCGCAACTCGCGCCGCTCGCGCTCGGTGAGCCCTCGTTCCTTGACGAGATGCACGAGCAGCGGTCGCGCGGAGCCGTCGAACACGCGGTTCACGAACTCGCGCACCATCCCGCGAACGACATGCTGCTGCGGCCGCGTGGGCACGTAGATCTGTGCCTTGTCTCCCGCCTCCCTGCGCAGGTGCCCCTTCGTCTCCAGCACATTCATCATCGTTTGCACGCTGGTATAGGCGATGGTCCGTCGCTCGCGCAGTGCCTCGTAGACATCCCGCACCGTAGCGCGCCCCAGAGGCCAGATCTCCTTCATAATCTCTAGTTCGTGGCCGGTGAGGGTCTCCGACTTGGGTCGCACACTAAGTAATTAGTATGAAAACATTCGTAGTGTCAATCGGAATATGCAGGGCCGCCTGATATGACGCGAATCCTGGGTGCTCTGCTCATCTGTCTCGCGTTGCTCGGAGCCAGCGTGGCGCTCGTGTGGGCGTTCCAGCGGCGGCTGATGTACTTCCCGTTTGGAGACCCGCGCACGCCGGGTGAAGCGGGGGTGGCGGATGCCTCTCTCGTCACCTTCGTGACAGCCGACGGGCTTGCGCTGCGCGGCTGGTTCGTGCCGAGCGCACAGGCGTCGCCACGATTCACGGTGCTGGTCTTCAACGGCAACGCGGGACATCGGGGGCTTCGCGCGCCGCTGGGGCGGGCACTGCAGGCGCTGGGACTCCAGGTGTTGCTGTTCGACTACCGGGGATTCGGCGGCAATCCCGGCGTGCCGACCGAGGCTGGTCTCATGGCGGATGCACGCGGGGCGCTCGAGTACCTTCGTGCACGTCCAGACGTCGATCCCGCTCGGATAGTAATCTTTGGGGAGTCGCTGGGCGCCGGCGTCGCGGTCGGACTCGCCGCGGAACAGCCGCCCGCCGCGCTGATCCTCCGTTCGCCGTTCACGTCGATGACGGACCTCGGACAGCTGCACTATCCGTTGCTGCCCGTTCGCTGGCTGCTGCGCGATCGCTATGCATCCATCGACCACATCGGACGGATCTCATGCCCACTGCTGGTCATTGCCGGGGACATGGACTCGGTTGTGCCAGCGGACCAGAGTCGCCGCCTCTACGAGGCCGCGCCCGGCCGTAAACGCCTGCTGATGGTGCGCGGCGCCGACCACAACGACGAAGCCCTGCTCGTTGGCCGCGAGATGATGCGGGCCATCGACGCGTTTCTCGATGAGGTGGTCTCAGGACTCGCCGGCGTACGCTGATACACTGAGCATCACGAGTCGGAAGGACCGGACGCGCAGGATCGTGCGCGTCGAGGTGAACCGATGCCCTGGGACTTGCTCGCCGTTCTGTGTTGCGGCCTCTTCGCGGGTGCTGCGATCTATGTCACGTTGGTGGAGCATCCGGCGCGGATGGCGTGTGGCACGGTCGTGGCGCTTGCGGAGTTTGCGCCGAGCTACCGCCGCGGCGCAGTGATGCAAGCGTCGCTTGCGGCCATCGGGTGCCTGGCGGCCGTCGTGGCCTGGTGGCAGGGGGCTGGCACCTCATGGCTCATCGGCGGTCTGCTTCTGGGCTTTTCCATTCCCTGGACCCTGCTCGTCATCCTCCCTACCAACAAACGGTTGCTCGACCCAGCGCTGGACGGCACCTCGCCCGAAGCGACGATGCTGCTGAAGCGGTGGGGCTCGCTGCACCTGGTCCGCAGCATCACTGCCACGCTCGCATTCATCGTCCTGCTGGTTCGCCCGCCAATTGCGCTGTGACGACCGTGCGGGCGATGAACGCCTGCACGCGCAGCCCGAGCGGGAGCTCGTGGCCGTCTTCGAGCTCCACGAGCGTTTCCAGCACCTTCGTGTCCACACGCTCGGTCGGCTCGTCGGTGCGGACGTTCTTGCGGCCGAGCGACTGGCCGACGCGCACGACGCGACCGGGGAAGCGCCGGTCACCGAAGGCATCGGCGGTCACATACGCCGGCTGACCGACGGCGACTCCGGCGACGTCGGTCTCATCGACGTCGACGCGCACCCGGCGCACGTGATCGTTGGCAAGCGTGACTATCGGCGAGTCGAATTGCGTCGAGACGCTTTCACCAGCCTGACGCAGTCGGCGAAGGATGACACCGTCGATCGGCGAGCGGATGAACGTCTTGTCGTATTGGGCGCGCGCCTCGTCGAGCCGGGCGCGCGCGAGGCTGACCTCCGCCTCCGCGCGCGCCTGATCCTCTTCCCGCGCAT
>DAINCF010000019.1:0-27632 GCA_036732565.1 Vicinamibacterales bacterium | reverse complement strand
CGACGCTTCGTTGATGATGGAGCTTGACTATCAACAGCCGCTTCATAGAAGGCACGAAGATCACGAAGAGCTTGGCCACCAAGGCACCAAGACACGAAGAATTCCTCCTCCAAAGAAGACCTTGGTGCTTGGTGTCTGAGTGGCTACTTCTTCGTGTTCCCGATGTATTCGTGGCGACGGTCGTGATAGCGGACTATAATTTCTCCTCGTGGCTAATCCGGTTGTTGTCACCACCGCGGCGTCCTCGGGTGTCGACGCGCGCCAGGCACTGCGTGCCGCGCACGGCGTCCGCCTCGTCGACCCATCCGAAGAGGGCTTTGCCATCGACCAGCTGCCCGATGGCGTGTTCGGGTTCACCTATTCACCCGCGATCGCGGCGCCGCTCTTCGCGACGCATCGGTACCGCACCTACGAGATGCACCGGATCGCCGGCGGCGAGGCGCTGATCCTCGGCTTCGTTCCGGCCGCCGAGGCCGCGCGGCTGCGGTCGGCCGCCGAATCGGTGGACATCTCGCTGTTTCACGACGTCGAGGGTCAGAACGACACGCTGATCGCCGTTCCCTACTCGCGCATCGTCCATCATCGGCAGATCGCAACGCCCAATCAGGTGAGCGTGCCGCTCAGGATTGCGGCCCTCGTCTAGCCCGGTCGTCGGTCAGCCGGCGCTACGTGCGCTATCGGCGCCGTGGTAGCATCCGGTCGCGGCTTGCCGAGGTGTGCCATGCGTGCTCCCATCCGTTCTGCCTTCATCCTGTGTGTTCTGCTGATGTCGCCGGCGGTGGCATCCGCGCAGCGTGGGCCAGCCGCGCGCATACCCGAGCCCGCTGACGTCTTCGGTCACCAGCCGGGCGCGGACTACAAGCTCGCCAGCCACGAGCAGATCGTCGAGTACTTCCAGAAGCTCGACGCGGCTTCCGACCGCATCATCGTCGAGCACATCGGCAAGAGCGCTCAGGGGCGCGACATGATCATCGCCCTGATCTCGAGCGAGGCGAATCTGAAACAGCGCGCCCGCTACAAGGAGATCAGCCGGACGCTGGCCCTGGCACGGGGCGTCGACGAAGCGAAGGCGCGCGCCCTGGCGAAAGAGGGCAAGGCGATCGTCTGGATCGACGGCGGCCTGCACGCCACGGAGGTCGCGCACGCGCAGCACACGCCCGAGCTCGCGTGGTGGCTGGTCAGCTCCGAAGACGACGAAGCCAAGCGGATGCGCGACAACGCGATTCTGGTGTTGATGCCGTCAATGAATCCGGATGGCCTCGACATCGTCCGCGACTGGTACTACAAGAACCTCGGCACGCCGTTCGAGACGGTGGGCACGCCGATGCTGTATCACCACTACGTCGGCCACGACAACAATCGCGACTGGACGATGATCACGCAGGTGGAAACGCAGGCCGTGGCCAAGCAGCTCTATCAGGAGTGGTTCCCGCAGATCGTCTACAACCATCATCAGAGCAGCCCGTTCCCCGGTCGCATCTGGGGACCGCCGATGAAGAATCCGGTGAACCCGAATCTCGATCCGCTCATCGTGTCGACGATCAATCAGATCGGCGAGCACATGCGCAAGCGCTTCGACGAAGAAGGAAAGCCGGGCTACAACAGCGACATCCAGTACGACATGTGGTGGAACGGCAGCATGCGCGGCGCGCCAGACTTCCACAACATGGCGGGCTTCCTGACCGAGACCGCGCTCTATCGCTACGCGACGCCGAAGTGCTACACACCGGAGGAGGTGCCGGACACGTTCGGCGAGCGCCACGGTCACATGCCGGCGAAGACGCCGAGCACGAACTACACGAACCCGTGGCTCGGCGGCTGCTGGCCACTGCGTCAGCCGGTGGAGTACATGCTCACGGCGTCGCGGGCCACACTCGACCTCGGTGCCAAGCTCAAGGAGGACTTTCTCTTCAACATCTGGCGCATGGGCACGCGGCAGATCGCGCGAGGTGAGAAGGCCGAGGGTGGTCCCTATGCGTATGTGATCGATCTCGGCGCGCAGCACGACCCGACGCGCACAGTGGAGTTCCTGCGCACCTTCCGCAAGGCCGGCATCGAAATCCGCCAGGCCGAGGCACCGTTCACCGCGGGTGGGAAGCAATATCCAACCGGTACCTACGTCATTGGCCCGCAAGCGTTCCGTCCGTATGTGATCGATCTCATGGAGCCGAAGAAGTTCCCGGAACGCCGGCTCTATCCGGGCGGTCCGCCCGACCCGCCGTACGATATGACCGGGTACGAGCTCGGCTTCCAGATGGGCGTCAAGGCCGATCGCGTGACCGAAGCGTTCCCGCTGCCGGCGAAGATGATCGCCGACGTCGCGCCCGCGCCCGGCGGCATCCAGGGGACGGGAACGGCTGCCTATGCCATCCCACCGAACGTGAACCTCGGCGTCCGTGCGTTGAATCGGTTCTTCAAGGCTGGCGCGAAGGCCAGCCTCGCGGCGGACGGCGCCGTGATCGTTCAAGGCGTCGCGCGCGATGTCGTGGAGAAGGAAGGGAAGGAGCTCGGCGTCATGTTCCGCGCCCTGGACGCCGTGGCGCCGGGCGCACGGCCGATCCGCGCGCCGCGCATCGGACTCTACAAGAGCCACATGGCGAACATGGACGAGGGCTGGACGCGGTGGCTGCTCGAGCAATACGAGTTCACGTTCAAGAACCTGAGCAACGCGGACGTGCGTGGAGACCTGGCGCAGTACGACGTCCTGCTCTTCGCCGATGAAAGCGAGCTGCAGATTCTGAACGGACACGTGGCCGGTACCATGCCGGAGCCGTACGTCGGCGGCATCGGTTTCGACGGGGCCGCGAACGTGCGGCGCTTCGTGGAGCGCGGCGGGTGGGTGGTCGCGTGGGATCGTGCGGCGGACTTCGCCATCATGGCCCTGAGTCTCCCGCTCAGGAATCCGGTGAAGGACACACGCTCGGACGAGTTCTTCATTCCGGGATCGCTGCTGCGGATCACGACCAAGCCCGCCAACGCCATCGCGGCGGGCATGGAGGAGAGCGCCATCGCGATGTTCTCCGACTCGCAAGCGTTCAACGTGGTGCCGCCCGCCTCCGAGGGCAAGCAGCGGGCATCGCGCGATGTCGACGTCTTCGTCGAGTACCCGCGTCAGAACATCCTGCTCAGCGGCTGGGAGCTCGGCGCAAGCCGTTACATCGCCGGCCGCGCCGCCGGCGTCCGCGTGCCGGTCGGCAAGGGGCAGGCGGTGGTGTATGGCTTCCGCCCCGCCTGGCGCGGCCAGCCGCACAACACGTTCAAGCTGCTGTTCAATCCCCTCTATTTGTCGACGATTGAGGGCGGGTTCACAACTACGTCGGTACAGTGACGAGTAGGGGCGGCTCGCGAGCCGCCCCTACCTGATACTCGCGAGCCGCCGGTACCGAATACTTGAGAGCCGCTGCTACCGAATAAGCGCCGCCGCCGTGCTCGATCGAATCGTCAGGATGTGGGGCAGCGTGATCGATTCGGGCGTGATCGCGGGGTCGCTGAGGATGCGCATCAAGAGCCTCGCGGTGCCCTCACCGATCTCGCGCATCGGCTGCGCCACCGTGGTCAGCGGCGGGTCAAGGTAGCGGGCGAAGCGGATGTCGTCGAAGCCGACGACGGACAGATCCGTGGGAATGCGGATGCCAAGCTGTCGAGCGGTCTGATACACGCCCATCGCCATTTCGTCGTTGAAACAGAAGATGGCGGTCGGGCGCTGGGCACGTCCCAGCAGCCGCGCCGCGCCCACCGCGCCGGACTCGACCGAGAAGTCGCCGTTCATCACCACGAACTCTCGTTCGGCGCGCTGTTTGCGCGCGCGCCCGACCGCGCCCTGCAAACGATCGCGGCTGAGGGGACTCACCAGGGGTCCGGTGACGATCCCAATCCGTCTGTGCCCCAGCGCGTACAGATGATCCATCGCCTCGGCTGACGCCTTCGCATTGTCGATGTGGACGCTCGGAATCCCGAGCTTCGGGCTGAACTCGCAGCCGTTGACGATGGGCGCGCAGCCGGGGGCGGCGGCACGCACGAGCGCCGCCGCGGTCTTGGGCAGACGATGGCCCAGGAAGATCAGGCCGTCGGCTTCCTTTCGTCGCAGCATCTGCGCGTAGCGCTCCTCCCGCTCATCGTCGTGCTGCGTGTCGCCGAGCAGCACCGAGTAGCCCTCCTTCTGCGCCGCGTCCTCGATGCCCTGCAGGATCAACGAGAAGAACGGGTTCGAGATGTCGGGGACGGTCACGAGCAGCTTGCCGGTGCGTAGCGTGCGCAGCTGCGTGGCGGCGGCGTTCGGCGTGTAACCGAGAACCTCGACCGCCTGCATGACCCGCTTCCGCGTCGTCGGAGCGACGACGTCCGGCCGGCTGAGGACGCGCGATACGGTCGCGGTCGAGACGCCCGCCCGCTTGGCGACTTCGTAAATGGTGGGCATTTTTCGTGGGTCTGATCATACTTGGCTGCGGCGACCGTCCTTCCGCTTGCGTCGCCAAGTCGATCCTGTTACGGTGTGCAACCGATTACATGGGCGTATGCAAGCTCGGCTTGACAGTAACGGTCCGCGGATGCCGCGCCGGACGGACGGCAGTACATTCGTGGTGGGGCCTGTGATTCGCGGATTGCCTTCACTCTCCAACCGTGAGGCACGCTATGTATACGAGACGTGAATTCGGTCTATTGGCGCTCGCGGGGCTGACCGCTCCTCGGTTGGCGTCCGCCGCACCCATCAGCTCAGTCGTAGCCGGCGTGCGGCTCGGGGTGCAAACCTACAGTTTTCGCGATCTGCCGCGATCGTCGGGCGCAGACGCCGTGGACGTTGTCATCAAGGCGATGACCGACTGCGGGCTCGGCGAGTGCGAGCTCTATGCTCCGCAGCTGGAGCCGCAGACGCAGGCGCCCGGCCAGGCTCCGCCGGCGCCGAACTCGCCCGAGGCCCAGAAGGCGCGGGCGGCGACGCGCGCGTGGCGGCTCGAGACGCCGCTGGATCACTTCCGCGGCATCCGCAAGAAGTTCGAGGCCGCCGGCCTCGCGATCTACGCCTACAACTACAGCTTCAACCCCAGCTTCACCGATCAAGAGATCGATCGTGGCTTCGAGATCGCCAAGGCGCTCGGCGCCGAGGTGATCACCGCGTCGACGACCCTGGAGGTGGCGAAGCGTGTGGTGCCGTTCGCCGAGAAGCATCGCATGGTGGTGGCAATGCACAATCACTCGCGCGTCGACGATCCCAACGAGTTCGCGACGCCCGAGAGCTTCGCGGCGGCGATCAAGATGTCGAAGTACTTCAAGATCAATCTCGACATCGGGCACTTCACCGCCGGCAACAACGACCCGCTGGCCTATCTCCGCCAGCAGCATGCGAACATCACGAACCTGCATCTGAAGGATCGCAAGAAGAACCAGGGCGACAACACGCCATGGGGACAGGGGGACACCCCGATTCGCGAGACGCTGCAGCTCCTCAAGCGTGAAAAGTGGCCGATTCGCGCATATGTGGAGTACGAATACAAGGGCACGCGCTCGCCCGTCGACGAAGTGAAGACGTGCTTCGCCTTCGCGAAGCAGGCGCTCACCGACGGGACGAGCGCCAACGAGAGAGCACGATGAAACTTGGGTTGTTCACGCCGGTCTACGGCACGCTGTCAGTCGATGCCATGCTCGCGAAGGTGCGGGCGCTGGGCAAAGTCGAGGCGATCGAGTTGGGCACCGGCGGTTGGCCCGGTGCGTCGCATCTCGACCTCGACGACCTGCTGTACGGCGAGTGTCGCGCGACGACGTACAAAGAGATGCTGTCGGATGCCGGGCTGACGATCAGCGCGCTGTCGTGTCACTCCAACCCGCTGCACCCCGAACGGCGCACGGCGGCGGAGGCCGACGAGCTGTTCCGCAAGACCGTGCTGCTGGCGGAGAAGATGGGCGTGCCGGTGGTCGTCACGTTCTCGGGGTGTCCCGGGGATTCCGAGTCGGCCACGCATCCGAATTGGGTGACCACCGCATGGCCACCGGAGTTTCTCGACGTGCTGGACTGGCAGTGGGAGAAGAAGGCGATCCCCTACTGGTCGGCGGCGGAGCGGTTTGCCGCCGATCACGGCGTGAAGATCGCGCTCGAAGCGCATCCGGGGTTCATCGTCTACAACGTGGAAACGGCGCTGCGCTTGCGGCACGCGGCCGGTCCCAACCTCGGCGTGAACTTCGATCCCAGCCACTTCTTCTGGCAGGGCGTCGATATCCCCACGGCGATCCGCGCGCTCGGTGACTCGATCTTCCACGTGCACGCCAAGGACGTTGCGGTGGATCGGCAGAACGTCGCGGTCAACGGCATCATCGACACCAAGAGCTATCGGCGAATGGCCGAACGGTCGTGGCTCTTCCGCAGCGTCGGGTGGGGACACGACGAGTTCGAGTGGAAGCGCATCGTCAGCGCCCTGCGACTGGCGGGGTACGACTACGTGATGAGCATCGAGCACGAGGATGCGCTGGCGTCGGTCGACGAAGGGCTGCGGGCCGCGATCGACGTATTGAGTCGAGCCGTGCTCAGCGACCCTCCGGTGGACGCCTGGTGGACGTAGCATGACTTCGAGCACGCGCCTCAGGCTCTCGGTGCTGATGTTCCTCCAGTACTTCGTGTGGGGAGCGTGGTATGTGACCACCGGCACGTGGCTCGCCAAGACGCTTGGTTTCACGGGCGAGCAGATCGGCCTGGTGTACGGCACCACGGCGCTGGCGGCGATGATTTCGCCGTTCTTCGTCGGCATGGTCGCGGATCGCTTCTTCGCGACCGAGCGCATCCTGGCCGTGCTCCATCTGGTGGGTGGCTTCGTCTTGTGGTACGCGTCGACGCTGACGGCGTTCGGTCCGCTCTACGGCGTGCTGCTGGTGTATACGCTCTGCTACATGCCGACGCTGGCGCTGTCGAACTCGCTCTCGTTCCGGCATATGCACGATCCCGCGCACGATTTTCCCGGTGTGCGCGTGCTCGGCACCATCGGCTGGATCATCGCCGGTCTGGCCATCGGCACGCTCGGCCTGGAGGCCACCTCGGTGCCGCTGCGGATCGCCGCGGTCGGCTCCATGGCGCTGGGTCTATTTTCGGTGGTGCTACCGCACACGCCACCCGAGCGGCGGGCCCGGGCGACGCTGCGTGATGTCGTGGGTCTCGACGCGCTGAAGCTTCTGGGCGATCGCTCGTTCGCGATCTTCGTGCTCGGCTCGTTCCTCATCTGCATCCCGCTGCAGTTCTACTACGCGTTCGCCAACCCGTTCCTCAATGAGATCGGTGTCTCGAACGCGGCCGGGAAGATGACGCTCGGGCAGATGTCGGAGATCTTCTTCATGCTGGTCATGCCGTGGTTCTTCCGGCGCCTTGGCGTGAAGTACATGCTGCTCGTCGGCATGGCTGCCTGGGCGGCGCGATACGTGCTCTTCGCGACGGGCAACAACGGCGCGCTGGTGTGGATGCTGTATGCCGGCATCCTCCTGCACGGGATCTGCTACGACTTCTTCTTCGTGACAGGACAGATCTACGTCGACCGCAAAGCGCCGGCCGACCTGCGCGCCGCCGCGCAGGGGCTGATTGCCTTCGTGACCCTCGGCGTCGGCATGTTCATCGGCTCCTGGCTCTCGGGCCTCATCGTCGACGGCTTCACGGTGACGACCGCCGGCGACGTGAGCCATGCCTGGGATCGGATCTGGATGGTGCCCGCCGTTGCGTCAGGAGCAGTCTTGTTGCTCTTCGCGTTCTTTTTCCGGACGGAAAGCCAGCCGGATGGAGCAGCCGCTCCTGCCGTACGCTCCGAAGCCGTGTAGGGGCGGTTCGCGAACCGCCCCTACGAAACGGGTGAGGGGTTTCGGATCGCGAACTGCGCCTGGTGCCAGTACGGGTAGATGGGTGTGACGGCGGTCGCCCGATCGAGCTGCGCGACGTGCTCGGGTGACAAGGTGAAGTCCGCCGTGCCGAGGTTCTGGCGCAGTTGTTCTTCGTTGCGAGCGCCGATGACCACCGTCGACACGGTTGGACGTTGCAGCAGCCAGTTGATCGCGACTTGCGCCACGGTCTTGTCGATGGCGCGCGCGACGGCATCGATGGCGTCGACGACATCGTAGACACGCTCGTTCGGAATCGGCGGCCCGCCCTCGCGCGCGAGGTCGTGGCGGATTCGAGCCCCGTCGGGCAGGGGCTGGCCGCGCCGTATCCGCCCCGTCAGCCGACCCCATCCCAATGGGCTCCACACGGTCGTGCCGACGCGCTGATCGATCGCGAGCGGCATCAGCTCCCATTCATACTCGCGGTTGATCAACGAGTAGTAAGCCTGGTGCGCCACGTAACGCGTCCAGCCGTGCCTCTCTGAGATCGCCAGCGACTTCATCAGGTGCCAGCCCGAGAAGTTGGAGCAGCCGATGTAGCGGATCTTGCCTTGCTTGACGAACGTGTCGAGCGTGCTGAGCGTCTCCTCGATCGGTGAGACGGCGTCGAAGCCGTGTAGGTGATAGAGATCGATGTAGTCCGTACCGAGTCGGCGCAGGCTTGCGTGGACTGCGTCGGTGAGGTGATGGCGCGACGATCCGACGTCGTTCGGTCCGTCGGTGATGCCGAAGGTCCCTTTCGTCGAGATCAGCACCTTGTCGCGGCGTCCCTTGATCGCTTTGCCGAGAATCTCTTCCGACAGACCCTTCGAGTACACGTCCGCCGTATCGAACATGTTCACGCCAGCGTCGACCGCGATATCGATCAGTCGGGTTGCTTCGGCGACGTCCGTCGATCCCCACCCTTTGAAGAACTCGGTGCCGCCTCCGAAAGTGCCCGTGCCGAGCGTGAGCACAGGCACCTTCAGCCCAGAGCCCCCTAGTTGTCTGAATTCCATATCCTTACCGTACTCAACCCGCGCGCTCGTCGCTATCCTCCGAAAGGACGATGTAGATGAAGGTCCGGCTAAAGCCGGACCCCACGCAAGAGCAGCGGACCCCGCGCAAAACGAGCGGACCCGCGCAAGATGAGCGGACCCGCGCAAGATCTCGAGTGGCCTTTGGCGCGGGGTCCGCTGGCGTGGGGTCCGCCTTCAGGCGGACCTTTGGATCAGGCACGACGATGGCGATCCCGTTCGAGGGTGGGCCGTGCCCACCGCCGTTCGTGGCGCGGACGTAGACATAGTAGGTACCCGGTCCAACGCCGGACACGCTGAGGCTGGTCGCCGTGGTGCCCGTGGGGACCACCGCGAGGTCCACCGCGCCCGGCGAGCCGCCGGCGATGACGAGGTAGCTCGTGACGTCGCCGCCGGCCGGCTGCCATTGCAGCGTCACGGTGTTGTTCGGTCCCAGGGACCAGGTGAGACCCGTGACCGGCCCCGGCGGCGCGGGGGCCGTGTTCACCGTGAGGCTCACCTCGTTCGACGGCGGGCTGGCGCCACAGGCGTTCACCGCGACCATGTGCAGGTAGTAGGTCCCGGGCGGCGCCGACGCCATCAGGCTCGTGCCGACGCTGTCGATCGGGATCTCGCCGATGTCCACTTGACCGGGCGCGGTCCCGACGCGGATGCGATAACCGCTTGGCGCGTCACCAGCTCCAGGCGCCCACGACAGTGTCACGACCGAGCCTTGCACCGTCGGTGTCAGGCCGACCGGCGGGGTCGGCGCGGCGACGCAGTCCGCCGCGGGCCCGACCGTGACGACCGCTTCGTTCGAGGCGGGGCCCACGCCCTGGGCGTTCGCGGCCCGAATGCGCACGTAGTAGACGCCGTTCGGCACGCCCTGAATCTGCACGCCCGTGGCCGTCGTCTGTGTCGGTACGGACCCGAGATCCGCCTGTCCCCACCCCGAGCCAGCCTCGATGACGTAGTGCGTCGGTTGTCCACCGTTGGCCGGCGGCAGCCAATAGAGCACCACAAACCCGGCCGCGACGCCGCTCACCAGACCGGTGGGCGCGCCCGGCAGGCTCGGCAGGCCGCTCTGAATCACAACCGAGATTTCGTTCGACGGCGTGCTGAGGCCGAACTCGTTCGCGGCACGCAGGCGCAAGTAGTAAGTCCCGACAGGCAGCGAGGCCACATAGCTGGTGACGAGCCCCACCGGCGTCGTCGGCAGATCCGATCCGCCCGGCGTCGTGCCACCCTCGATCGCGTACATCGTCGGCGGTCCGCCCGTCACGGGCGCCTGCCACGTCAGCGTTGCCTGCGTGTTCACCACGGTGGCCTGGAGGTTCTGCGGTGGTCCTGGCGGCAAACCGTTGACGAGGACCTGGAACGAGGTGCTTGCCGTGGCGTTGAGCGCGTCCGTGACGGTCAGGGTGATCGTCGCGACGCCGGCTTGACCCGCGGCAGGCGTGACCGTCACGGTCCGGTTCGATTCGCCGCCTCCAAGGGCAATTCCCGCTTGCGGCACGAGCGTGAGATTGCTGCTGGTCGTGGCGACGTTCAATGTACCCCCGTCGACGTCGTTGACGCTGAACGATAACGGTCCGACCGCGACATCGACCGTTGTCGTCTGGTTCGCGATCGGCGTGATCGTCGGCGCCGCATTGCCAGCGACCACGGTCACGGTGAACGCAGCCTGGGCCTGGTTGATGCCGTCGTTCACCGAGATGAGAATCACCGTCGTTCCCGTTTGGCCGGCCAACGGAGTGACACTGACCGTCTTGTTGTTCGCGCCGCTGACGACCACGTTGGCGTCCGGCACCAGCGCCTGATTGCTCGAGCTCTTGTTCAGGTTGAAGTCGATCGGGTCCGAGTCCTCATCAGTCACGGTAAACGCCTGCGTGAACACGGTGTCCTTCAGGATCGTCCCGTCGCTCAAACCGGTGATGACCGGAGGCGAGTCGTTGACTGGGGTAACGCTCAACACGAACTGCCGTACCGGGCTGATCAGCAGCCCATCATCCATGACGACGGTGATGGCGGTCGGCCCCGTGGCGTTCGGTTTCGGTGTCATCGTCAGCGTCCACGTATTGGCGTTGAAGGACAGAGCCAGGCCTGCGTTGTCGACGATGGCGTGATCCGACGAAAACACTGAGAAATGGAACGCCGACGGCGGCAACAGCTCGTCGGTCGCGTTGAGCGTGACGCTGGTCGATTGATCTTCAGGAACCGACGTATTCGGAATCACCGCGAGCGTCGGGGCCTGATCGGGGAAGAAGCTCAGTCCTTGCAGGGCTTCGAACGAGATGGAGTCGTAGGTGCCAAGCACGAAGAGGCCGGTCGTCCCCATCCCCCTCGGGACGAACCGCGTGGGGTAGCGCGTTTGATCGATGCGCGCAGTCCACGAGCGAAGCTGACCGCTCGTCCAGTCCACATTCGCCAGACCAAAACGCTGAGCGCCATTGACGGCCGTGAACTGCCCGCCGATGAACAGGCCAAACCGGATTCCCGCCAGCGCTCGGACGGGACCGTTCGTCGTGGCGACGAAGCCGGTCTTCAGCGATCCATCCGATTCGTTCAGCGCGGCGAGGTTGTCGCGCGGCTCGCCGTTCACCTGCGAGAAGCTTCCGCCGATGTACACGGTGCCAGTGTCAAAGATGGTGTAGACGACCCCATTCGTCGCGGGAGCCCACGTGCTGACGGTGACCGAGGCGGCGGAGGTCTCGAGCGCAGCGATGTTGGCGCGCGCGACGCCCGCAACGGTGGAGAACGCGCCACCCACGTACAGCCGCCCATCGTCCGCATCGACCAACGAATGCACCTCGCCGGACGCATCGATCGCCGGTGCCACGGGCGCGCCGGTGTCCGGGTGGAGTGCGACGAGATTCGTGGCCGCGATGCCGCCCGCATGAGCGAACGCCCCGCCGACGAACACGCGTTCGCTCAACACCGCGAGCGTGTTCACGGGGCCGTCGGTGCCCGGGTTCCAGGCCTCGACCGTGCCGTCCGTGTGCAGGGCTGCGAGGCCCAGCCGGGGCGTCATGTTGATCGCCCCGAAGCCGCCGCCGATGTAGATGATGTCGCCGGGTCCGATCGCCAACGCCCGTACGCTTCCGCCGGTGACGCTCGCCGTCCACGGCGTGAGCTGATGGGTGGTCAGGTCGATCGCGGCGAGGCCGCCTCGGAGTTGCGCGCCGATGCCGCCGAAGACACCCACCAACGCGATCGCCGGTTGCTCCAGCGCGATGCTGCGAACACTCGCCATTGGCCCGGGATTCCATAGCGTCAGCGTTCCGTCCACGAGGGACACTTCGGCGGCAAACGCGCGGGCGCTGCCTGCGATGGCTTCGAAGTCTCCTCCGACGTACACGGACGCCGCTCCGGCCGAAGGCTTCAGCGCGCGAACGTGCCCGGTGGGATTGGGCGCCCAGGGCGTCAGCCCACCGGTCGAGGTGACGAATGCGGCGAGGAAGTAGCGCTGGTTGCCGGAGATGAGGCTGAACTCGCCGCCGACGATCAGCATGTTGCCGGTGGCGGCAATCGCCAGCACCGTGTCATTGGGCTGGGGATTCCAGAGGGTCGCGTTGTTGGTGTTGATCGTCGTATTGAGCTCGGCCAGGTTCTGTCGCGCGGCGCCGCCAGCGACGGTGAATGTACCGCCCACGTACAGCGAGAGCGTTTCCAGTTGCATGGCGCGGACTTCACCGGTGACGCCGGGGTTCCACGAGGTCAGGGTCTGGGAGGCGAGATCGAACGCCGCGAGGCTGGCCCGCCCGCTTCCACCGGCGGCTGTGAAGTTGCCGCCCACGTACAACGTGGACGCCGACTTCTCCACCGTGTAGACGGCGCCATCCAGTCCCGCGTCGAACGATTCCGGCGCACCCGTCGCCGCATCCACGGCCACCAGGCTTCGCTTGGCAACGCCGTTTACGGAGACGAAGTCGCCCGCGATATACAACCGGGCGTTGTCCAGTGCGAGATCGAGTACCACCCCGACGATGTCCGGACCGGCAAACGCGGGGTCCTTCGACCCGTCCGACAGGAAGTGCAGCACCTCGGGGAACGGATTGGCATCGTCGGTACGCAGTTCAAAGCCGCCGACGTACCAACCTCCTGAACCATCCGGAATCACGACATTGGCGATTCCAGCTCGAAGCGGCGCAGCCTGCGGCAGTGGGCCGCCGCCGAAGGCAGACACGGTGACGAACGGTCCGCTGGAGATGCCGAAGCGATTGAACCGGCCGCCGAGGTACAACGTGCCACCGTTGTCGGCGGCCGCATCGATCGGACCGTCCGCGACAAGCCTGCCGGTCACCAGGGGTTTGTTGCTCGGCTCGGCGTGCGCGGATCTTTGCGCCACCGATGCGAGCGTGAGCAGGATTGCGAATGTGATTTGGATCACGACAGGGAAGCGATCGCGCGACATGTGCAAGGTCTCCATGAGCTGTGCCTGGCGTGAGTGTCGAGCACGGCCAGGGAAGACGCTGCTACCTGTGCGAGTGGGTAGGACCGTGATCCGAAGGTGGCGCTACCCGTGTGGGTAGGGCTGGTGGGGCCACGCCGACCTACCTGCCCACGACTGCACGGCGCGGTCAGTTAACATGCCAGGGTGACCTGTGTGGGCCGCGCGGCGGCCTTCGCGATCGCGTGCGTCGTCGTGCTGTCGTTCGAGGCGGCGTGGGCGGAACGGCTGCCGCTCCGTCAGTACGCGAGCACGGATGGCCTGCCCCACGAGCGCGTGAAGCGCATCGTCGCCGACTCTCGCGGGTTCATCTGGTTCGCGACCCCGGACGGGCTCGGTCGCTTCGACGGCAACCGGTTCGTCACCTGGCGGCGCACCGACGGCCTGCCACACGATTCGATCAACGACATCCTCAAAACCCGAGAGGGCGTTTATTGGTTTGCCACCAACGGTGGCGGGATTGCGCGTCTCGATCCACCCGATACGCCGCGAACGGACAACACGACGTCGGGTTTCATCACCACCCGGGTCGGTCCATCCAATGCCAGTCAGCGCGTCAACGCGCTGTTCGAAGATCGCGCCGGATCGCTGTGGGCGGCCAGCGATGGCGGTTTGTTTCGCCGCGAGCGCGGCGGCGATGCCGCGACGTTTGGGCCAGTGCCCGTCGGCATCGCCGGCGTCGACGATCAGCGCATGGGTGTGTGGTGCTTTGTCGAGGACGAACGCGGTCGGCTGTGGATCGGCACGTCGTTCGGCATCATCGTGCGCGACGTCGACGGACGCTTTGCGCGAGTGCGCGTCAACCCAGACACGCCGCGCGATACCGTCTGGGCATTGCACATCGATCGGGCCGGTCGCCTGTGGATCGGCCACGAGCAGGCGCTGATCGCGGTCTCTCCAATACGCGCGGACGTCAGCGCCATCGGCACACTGGTCAGCGGTGCCAGACGTCGCTCCTTCGAAGCGCCGGGGGCGGCGCTCCCATCAGCCGAGGGTGAGGCCGTCCGCTATGACCTCACGGACGGGGGCGTGCCGGTGTCCGTGCGCAGCATCGTCGAAGACGACGAGGGCACGGTGTGGGTGGCGACGCTCGGCTTGGGGCTCATGAGCGTCCAGCAGAGCGGTGTTCGCGTCTGGAACGAGGCGCACGGTCTGAATGACGCTCGCTTGTTGACGCTGGCGCTCGATCGCTCCGGCAACGTGTGGTTGGGATCGTTGAGTCGGGGCGCGATGCGGCTCGCGCACGGCGGCTTCACCTTCTTCGGGGCCGCCGACGGTCTTGTTGGCCGCCCGGCACGGGTGTTCGAAGACGACTCAGGCGGCGTCTACGCCGCGACCGATGGCAGCCGCATCTTTCGGATGCTCGCGGATCGGCCCGAGCCGTTCGGGCCAATCGCGGCGGAGGCACAAAGCAGTGCAGCCGGCGATTTCGCGCGCGCGCCGATTCGGGATCGCCACGGCGCGTGGTGGATCCCAACCCCGCGGGGCCTGTTGCGGTTTCGCGGCGCCAACGGGACGTCGCTCCGCACCGCACGACCCGAGGCCACTTACACCACGGGCAACGGCCTGGCCGCGGCAGGGCCCTATCGACTGCACGAGGACGCGCGCGGCGACATCTGGTTCGGGTACTTGCCGGCGACCAGCGATCAGTCGCTGACACGCTGGGATCGGGCCACCGGGACGTTTCATCATTACGGTCCTCGCGAAGGGCTGCCGGCCCGGCTCGCGCCCGATGCTTTCGTGGAAGACACTGCGGGTGCGCTGTGGATCGGGTACTACGATGGTCCGATCGCGCGCTATCGTGACGGCGCCTTCACCGTGCTCTCGGCGGCGCAGGGTGTGCCGTCGACCCTGCATCGTTGGATGCACGTCGACCGCCGCGGTCGATTGTGGCTGGGCGGATCGGGCAGCGGGCTGTTGCGGTGTGACGACCCGACCAAGCCCGTCCCCACGTTCAGAAGCTACGGCCTGGTCGATGGGCTCGGCACCAACGAGGTCCGCGGTATCACCGACGACGGCTTCGGCAGGATCTACGTGGCGACGTTGCGCGGCGTCGATCGACTCGATCCGGAGACCGACCGCGTACGCCGCTTCACCAGCGCGGATGGATTGCTCGGAGCCGAGTTCGAAATCGCGTATCGCGATCGGCTGTCGCGGCTCTGGTTCAGTTCGCCCGACGGCATCGCGCGTCTGGTGCCGCGGGCGGACGATGCGACGCGTGCGCCGAGCGTGCTGATCGGAGGTCTCGTCAACGCCGGCGTGCCGTATCCCGTGCACGAACTGGGCGAGGCCGACATCGAGGGCGTCGTCGTGCACCCAGGGCAAGAGCGCGTGTTGATCTCGCTGATCGGCCTCGGCGGTGAAGGGCTGCAGTATCAGTATCGACTCGGTCAAGGCGAGTGGAGCGCTCCCGCGAGTCAGGACAGCGTGTTGCTGGCGGGCCTCTCATCCGGACGCTACGTGTTCGAGGCACGGGCGGTGAGCGTCGCGGGCGTGCCTGGGGAGCGTACCGCGCGTGTGCACTTGCTAGTGCTCGCGCCAATCTGGCAGCGGTGGTGGTTTCTACTCGCTGCCGGCTCGGCGATCGCTGCGCTGGTGACGATACTGCATCGCATGCGCGTAGATCGGCTGCTCGCCTTGGAGCGCGTGCGGACGCGCATTGCGACCGACCTGCACGATGACATCGGCGCCAGCCTGTCGCAGATCGCCATCCTGAGCGAGGTCGCGCGCCAGCAGCCGGAAGACACCGACCCACAGGTAGCCGCCACGCTCGAGCGCATTGCCGCCACGGCGCGCGAGACGGTCGACTCCATGAGCGACATCGTCTGGGCGATCAACCCGAGGCGCGACGCCTTGAGCGATCTGACCCATCGCATGCGCCGCTTCGGCAACGACACCTGTTCGGCGGCCGACCTCCAGTTCAAGTTCCAGGCGCCGCCCGACGGCGATTCGCTCCGGCTGACCGCCGACCTGCGTCGCGAGATCTACCTGATCTTCAAGGAGGCGGTGAACAACGCCGTCCGGCACGCCGACGCCGATGCGATCGACGCTGCCCTGGCCATCGAGCGGCAGCATCTGGTCTTGACCATTCGTGACAACGGTCGAGGATTTCAGCCAGATACCGCGGTCGATGGCAACGGCCTCGGCAGCATGCGCCGCCGCGCCGGCGCGGTCAACGGCCGGCTGGACGTGGTCACGGGACGAGACGAGGGCACCTCGATCACGCTGTCCGCGCCGATTGGCCGCGGGTAAAGGCTTGGAAGCCCAGGTAGCGCGGGCCTTCAGGGCCTGCCAATGCTACCTGCGCAGGTGGCAGACCGGAACCGTCAGCGAGCATACACTTTCAGGAATCGAAACATCGGTGGAGGCGGGTCTTCAGGCCGCCCACAAAGATCATGCAGACCTTACCAGAAGCGTCCTCGGCACCCTCTCCCGCGATCGACGTCGCAATCGTCGAAGATCAGCGGGAGATCCGGCTCGGGCTGACCGCCTTGATCGACCGCACGGAGGGATTCCGTTCGGTCGGTGCGTATCGGTCGATGGAGGAAGCCATCGACGGCATCGCCCACCGCGTGCCGCGGGTCGTGCTCTGCGACATCGGGTTGCCGGGGATGTCAGGCCTCGAAGGCATCAAGATCCTGAAAGCCCACCATCCCTCGTTGCAAGTGCTGATGCTGACGGTCTACGACGACGATGACCGAATCTTCGAGGCGTTGTGCGCGGGCGCGACCGGGTATCTGCTGAAGAAGACACCTCCCGCCCGGCTCCTCGAGAGTCTGCGCGACGCCGTCGACGGGGGTTCGCCGATCTCGCCGGAAGTGGCGCGTCGCGTGATCACGTTGTTCCGCGACGTCCGGCCTCCGCAGAAAGCGGATTACGAGCTCACGCCGCACGAGTCACGTCTGTTGCGCATGCTGGTAGATGGCCACAACTACAAAACCGCCGCGGTCGAGCTCGGGGTCAGCGTCAACACCATCGCGTTTCACATGAAGCGCATCTACGAGAAGCTGCAGGTGCACTCGAAGTCCGAGGCGGTGGCGAAAGCGTTACGCGACGGGTTAGTTCGATAGAGGCCATCCAGGTCCGCCTGAAGGCGGACCCCACGCACGCACCGACCTCCAGGCACGCAGCCACGCACGCCCCCTCAGTCGTGGGGTCCGCCTTTAGGCGGACCTAAGTAATCGTCACCACCTGCGCGGGCGTCGCGGGGCTCGACCCACACGCGTTGGTTGCGACGACGCTGAGGTTATAGGTGGCCGCGCTCACCGCTCCGCTCAACGCGCGTCCCGTTGTTGGAATGCTGCCACTGAACGAGCCCGCGACGTGCACAACGTACCCGGTCGGCGCGGGCCCGCTCGCCGCCGGATCCCACACGACGAAGAGCGTGTTGCCGTTCCTGTAGGCAAGGACGTTGGCCGGCGTGAGGGGCGCGCCCGTGCACGCGCTCGGCACGGTCACCGTGACGGTGTTCGACGCGCCACTGCTGCCGCTTGCGTTGGTCGCGCGCAGGCTCAATGTGTAGGAGCCGGCCGGCACATCGTCGAACGTCGCCGCATCGAGCGCACCTAACGGAATCGAGGCGGCCACCGATCCTTGTGCATGGCACTGGTATGAGACTTCGGAAGCGCCAAGAAACTTCCCGGGAACTTCCCGGGAAGTTTTCGGCTTCCGCTGGAGTCTCAATGGGGCATGAGTGCGAAGAAGGTATCTCGGCGCGATGTGATCGGAGTGATGGGCGTGGCGGCCGGTGCCGCCCTCGGATTCGCCTGCAACGGCGAAACCCCCACCAGCCCCTCCTCGACGACGACCACCACCACGACAACGACCACGACGGACCCCACGGCGTCGGCAAACGCCACGTGTGCGGTGACGCCACAAGAGACGGCTGGACCCTATCCGTCGCTTACGGATCTGTTTCGCAGCGACATCCGCGAAGGCAAGAGCGGCACGCTGTTGAATCTCACGATCAGAGTCGTCAATTCGGCCGCGAGCTGCGCGGCGATCGCCGGCGCCAACGTCGAGATCTGGCACTGCGACGTATCCGGGAACTACTCACAGTACGGAACCCAGACCGCGCAGACCTATCTACGCGGCATCCAGACGACGAACAGCAACGGCGAGGTGACGTTCACGACGATCTACCCAGGCTGGTATCAGGGGCGCGCGACCCATATCCACCTCGAGGTAACACAAGGCGGTGTCTCGAGGAAGGTGACGCAGATCGCGTTCCCCGAGAGCATCAACAATACCGTGCACACCAGCGGCGTCTACGCTTCGAGGGGCAACAACCCGACGTCCAACACCTCCGACAACATCTTCGTGGACAGTCTGTCGTCGGAGCTGGTGACGCCGATGGGCGATCCAAACACCGGCTACTCCGCGACCTTCCAGGTCGGGTACGCGGCGTAGGCGCGACCGTGCGCGCAGCTGCCGTCCGGTGTATAAGGGCGCATGCGCTTGTCGCGCCTCCTCGCCGTCATTAGTGTCTTCGCGTTTGCGTTCCTGCCGATGCCTTCGACCGCGCAGCCGAGCGCGACTCCACGCTGGTACAAAGGAAACACGCATACGCACACGCTGAACAGCGACGGCGACTCGACGCCGGACGATGTCGTGAAGTGGTACCGGGAGCACGGGTACGATTTTCTCGTCCTCACCGACCACAACGTCCTCACGTCGGTCGATGGCCTGAACGCGCTGCACGGCGCCGACGAACAGTTCCTCGTCGTCAAGGGCGAGGAAGTGACGGACAGGTTCGAGAAGAAGGACCTGCACATCAACGGGATCGACATCAGCGCGCGTGTCGAGCCGCAACATGGGTCGTCCGTGGTCGACGTGCTGCAGCGAAACGTCGACGCCATTCGTCGCGCCAACGGCATCCCGCACATCAACCATCCGAACTTCACCTGGTCGATCACCACCGACGATCTGCGGCAGGTGCGCAACTACCGGCTGCTCGAGATCTTCAACGGGCATCCGCTGGTGAACAACCTGGGCGGCGGCGGTGTGCCCGGTCTCGAGGACGTGTGGGACACCATCCTGACGAATGGAACACTGCTCTACGGCATCGCCGTGGACGATGCGCATTCCTTCAAGCAGCCGGGGAACCCGAACGTCGCCGGTCCTGGGCGGGGGTGGGTGGTCGTGCGCGCGCCGCGCCTCGAGCCGCGCGCCATCGTCGAGGCCTTGGAGCGTGGTGAGTTCTATGCGTCGACAGGCGTCGAGTTGGCGGACTATCAGGCCAACGCCAAGCAGATGACGGTGACGGTCAAGCCAGGCACCGATGCGAAGTATCGCATCCAGTTCATCGGCAAGGGTGGGCGCGTGCTGCGCGAGGTCGCCGAGCCGAGGGCGACCTACGAGATCCGCGGCGACGAAGGGTATGTGCGCGCGAAGGTGATCGAGAGCAACGGCCGCCTCGCGTGGTGTCAGCCGATGCAGGTCGCGCCGCGATCGACAGCGCCGGCCGGCGTGTCGGGCGTGTTCTCCGTCCTGCTCCTGACCACGGTCGTCGGCATCTGGCGTTACCGATCGCTTACCCCTGCGGCGCCGGGCGGGTGGTCGTGAAGGTCAGCTTCTGAGCGCGGAAACCAGCGGCGACGGTGGCGCCGGTCGCCGGATGCTTCACCTCGGGGCCGGCCGCCTCGGCGACGAAGATGTTGCCCGATGGATCGACGGTGAGGTTATGAGGCCGGCCGAACTGACCGGGACCGACGCCAGGTCCGCCGAATTCGCTCACGACGTCGAGGTCGCGGCGTCTGAGCACGGTGATGACGTGCGACCCGCCATCCGCGACGTAGGCGTACGTCTGTGGACCGTCATGCGAGAACGCGATCGAAAAGGCCGCCTCCGTTCCGCACGGCCGCTTCGGCGCCCACGTGGCCTGCTCTTCGGCGCCGCAGTGCGGCCGGAGGATGCGCTCCATCACGAACTCGCCCCGCTGCCGGAAGACCTGGATGCGATTGTTGGCGCGATCGGCAAGATAGATCAGGCCGTCGCGTGAGCCGACGATCCCGTGCGGCACTCGGAACTGCTGCGGCGGCGACGTCTGAACCGCGGCCGATGCCTCCTGCTTCGGTGGATCCTCAGGTCGCTTGCCGTATGCACCCCAGTGCCGCAGATAGCGACCGGTCGCGCCATCGAACACGATGATGCGCCGATTGCCGTAGCCGTCGGCGACGAAGACCTCGTTGTCGGCCGGGTCGACCCAGATCTCTGCCGGACGCCCCATCAACGTCGTGTCGTTGCTGCCCCCGGTTTCGTTGTACTTCCCGATCGTCAATGCGACTTGGCCCGTGCGCGTGAACTTGACAGTCAGGTTGCTCTCGCGCGCGTTGGTCCAGACGAAGCCGTTGTGATCGACGAACAAGCCGTGAATCGTGCTCCAGTTGCCATCGGGCCCTCGCGCATCCCACGACTGGAGGAGCTTGCCTTGTGGATCCCATTCGGTGATCCGACTCCGGCTCGACGTCCAGACGTGTCCGCGGGCATCGGCGAAGATGCCAATCACCTGCCCCCACGACCAGTCGCCCGGTAGCACGGGCCATTTCGGATCCGCCTGAAAGGCCGGCACGCTGTTCAATGCCGCCCCTGATGGCGCGGCCTGCTGCTGTGCGCTTGCGCCGAACCCGAGCGCCCACGTCGACAGCACGATGGCGTGGAGCAGCCGATGGCATCGTCTCGTCATGCGCCGATTCTCTGATAGAGTCACCGGGTCGCCAAGGGCTCGTTTTTCTTGGCGGCGCTCTCATCGGGAGGTTGCCATGGCACGCTCCGCTTCAGCGCTTGCAGGCTTGGCTTTCGGTGCTCTGACCCTCGTCACCTTCCATCCGGCTCTCGTCGGTCAGACGACCACCGATCCTGCGAGCCAGAAATTGCCGAACCCCACACCGGTGGTCACCAAGGCATGGGGCGCCCTGCCTGACGGTCGCACGTGGGGATCCTCGGCCGGCGTCGACATCGGGCCCGACGGCCACGTCTGGGCTTATGACCGATGCGGCGCGGTGGCGCTAACTGGCGGATGCGACGCGAACAAGGTCAATCCGATCCTGAAGTTCGATCGGAACACGGGCAAGGTGTTGACGAGCTTCGGCGGGGGGCTGTTCGTCCTCCCCCATGGCCTTCACGTCGATCGAGAGGGCAACGTGTGGGTGACCGACTCGGCCGGCAACAAGGAGGGCACGAAGGGCCACCAGGTGATCAAGTTCAGCCCGAAGGGCGACGTGCTGATGCGGCTCGGGCGCGCCGGCGTCGCGGGCAGTGGCCCCGACACGTTCAATGAGCCCTGCGACGTGGTGACCGCTCCGAACGGCGACATCTTCGTCTCCGACGGACACAGCGGTCAGAACGAGAAAGTTCCGGCGGGTGCGACCGGACGGATCATGAAGTTCACGAAGGACGGAAAGTTCGTGAAGGAGTGGGGGCGCATCGGTACCGCAACCGGCGAGTTCCGCACGCCTCATGCGCTGGCGTTCGACAACCGTGGCCGACTGTTCGTCGCCGACCGCGGCAACCATCGCATCCAGATTTTCGACCAGGATGGGAAGCACCTGGACTCCTACGAGCAGTTCAGCCGTATCAGCGGGCTGTTCATCACCCCCGACGACATGCTCTACGCAATCGACTCCGAGACCAATCCCAACAACCACCCTGGTTGGATCACCGGCGTCCGCATCGGCAAGGCGAGTGAGGATCGGGTGACGATGTTCGTTCCGCCCCATCCGGTTGACGACCGGCCGCACGGCGCTGCCGGAGAAGGGGTCGCGGTCGATCGCGACGGGAACGTGTATGCCGCGGAAGGTCCCATCTCACGCGCAGCGGCGGGAGGCGGGCTGACGAAGTTCAGCGTGCGGTAGGGGCGCGAATCGGCCTTCCGTCTATCGCGAGCCCCACTCGAGCACGTCAACGCGCACGCGCGTGCGGCCCTGACGGATGAACGCGAGGCGTTCGGCCACACCTTGCGAGAGATCGATGATCACGCCATCCGCTCGATTCGGGCGTGTCGGCCCGCGATCGACGATGGTGACGACCGCGTTCCGCTGATTCGTGAGGTTCGTGACCCGCACGCGGGTGCCGAATGGGTATCTCGGATGCGCCGCCACGGCCGCACGCATGTCGAATCGCTGCCCGCTCGCCGTACGCCGGCCGTGAAACTCACGGCCGTAGAAAGAGGCGAGGCCCTGCTGCGTGCGCAACGTCCGCTCGACGGTGGGCGTGGACGCCGGAGGCGCTGGGGTCGGCCGCGTGCGAGTGGCGCACGCCGTCAGCGCCGCGATCATCGCGACCATTGCGACGACACGTAAGAGGCCTCCACCTCGTCCGCTTGCCATAGTAGAGATTGGCACCATCCCCTCGATTGAGTGTACGCCGTCGCACCGAATTCACCCAGCTCAGGTGTGCGATTCCATTCAGCAGTCCTCGCCTGACGACTTGTTCGAGACCGTTCTTCAGAACGACACGCGGACAGTGAAGGGATCGTCGACGCGGAGCACCGACTCCTGTTGGAACTGCTCCAAGTACAGGCGTCGGATGGCCTCGATCTTCTTGTTGCCATCCTTGGCGCTCTCCAGCGGATAGAGAAGGATGAGCACGTACGAGTCTTCTTTGATGACGTTGCCGTCTTCGCCTCTGAACTGGCCGCGGGCTTTCGTCAGCGTCAGGCCGTCCGGGAAACGCGGGGTGATTTCCGCATCGAGAAACGCCTGGAACTCCTCCTCCGTCACCGCGCCGATCGGTTTCGCGGTTCCAAAAAACAGCTCCGTGCGAACGAACTGCAGCGCGCGGTTGCGTAGCCCCTGTGGAATCGCGCGGCGAATCACCGGCCGGTCTTGCGCTGCTTCGCTCTGTGCCAATCCAACACTTGGCGTCATCGTCAAGACGCTGAACGTCAAGAGAAACGCGGTCAGGCTCTTCCGTATCACTCGTGGCATGGTGCCAGTCCTCCTTTTGCTGGCGTGCATTCTGCCCGTGATTCGCGGTCGTGTGGGTTAGGAAAAGGTAAGTAAGGCGTGCCGTTCACCGGAGCGGCAGGTTCATTCGGCGCAGCAGATTGGTGAAGCGCCGATCGTCGCGGAGCGGTTCGAGCAATGGGTCGAACATCAGGCCGACCATCATCGGGCTGCGATCGCGGAACGCCTCTTCGAGCCGCTGAAACGCGGCGTCGCGATCCTCCAACCCTGCTAGGACGAACGCCTGATAGATCGGGGACAGATATTGTGCTCGTCCTCGTTTCTCGATCCGAGCAAGGGCACCACGCGCATCACTGGCGCGACCGACGGTTCCATAGGCAAACCCGAGCGCGGCGATCGACCGCGGATCGCTTGCGACTCGAGCCCCCTCTTCTAACAAGCGAATCGCCTCATCGCCCCGGCCGACGCTCAAGAGCGCAATGCCGAGGCCTTGATGGGCAGCCGTGAAACCTGCATCCAGCTCTAGCGTTCGGCGATATCGCGTAATCGCTTCGTCGAGACGACCAAGCACGGTTAACGTATCGGCGACGCTGGTGTTGAACTGGAGCGAGAGCGGTTCTGAGGCGAGCGCTCGCTCGCGCTCCACCAGCGCGTCATCAAAGCGACCGATCATCTGGAGCAGGTGGCCGTACCAGAGCCTGGCCTGCGCGTGATTTGGGTGCCGCTCCAGAAGGCGCGTGTACGCGCGTTCGGCAGCCACCCAATCCCACTTGTATAGGACCCGTGCCGCAACCAAAGCGACCTCTGCGTCGACGAGTGCGGGATCTAACTGCAGGGCCTTTTCCGCAGCGGCGTGCAACTGAGAGGAAGCCTCGGCAGCCGGGATGTAGCCAAAGAACCCGAGCGGCCCGTAGGTCATCGCCAGGCCGGCGTACGCCAGGGCAAACGTGGGATCGCGATCGATGGCGCGTCGATAGTGCTCGATGCTCCGCGTGAGCGCTTGCTCGTTGCGCTGGGCGAAGAAGTAGCGGCCGCGCAAGTAGGCGTCGTAGGCCTCGGGATCGACGATGCGCCTCGTGGCCAGCGCAGCGCGCTCGGGCTCCGACACGACCACATGTACGGCGCCGGCAACGGCGCGCGCCAACTCCCCTTGAAGCGCGAGCACATCGCCGAGCTCACGATCGTAAGTGGCGGCCCACAGATGCTGATCCGAGTGTGCGTCGATCAACTGCGCCGTGAGGCGGATGCGATTGCCGGTTCGGCCGACCGAGCCCTCGACAATCGCATCGACTCCCAGCTCGCGCGCGATCTCGGTGAGCGGCTGCGCGCTGGTGCGATATCTCCGCACCGACTGGTGCGACACGACGCGCAGCGCCGAGATGCTGGCGAGATCGGTGATGACCGCCTCGGTCATCCCGTCCACGAAGTAGTCCTGCTCGGCTTCCGCCGAGAAGTTGCGGAAGGGGAGGACGGCCATCGACCGGATCTGAGCGGCGGAATTCGGCGCCTGCCGCCGATTCCATAGCGCGATCGTGGTCACGAGCACGCCGATGAGGCCGACCGCGATCAGTGCGGCGACACGCCGGGAGCGCAGCCGGGACCCAGCGGACGACGCCATGTCTGGCGTGCCAGCGGGTGCGTTCTTGGTTCGCACTTCGGCAACGTCAGCCACGAACCGGTAGCCGGTCCGGGCGACGGTGGCGATGAACCGCTGCTCACCAGGCACCTCGCCGAGCGCCTTCCGGACCACGAACACGTTCTGGGTCAGGTTCGCTTCCTCGACGGCCGTGTCCGGCCACAGCCGGCTCATCAGTTCGTCCTTCGACACGACCCGCCCGTGCTGCTCGACCAGCACGAGCAGGGTCTCCAGCGCCTTCGGTTTGAGCGGAACCAGCTCGTCGTTGCGCAGCAGTTGATGCCGCCGCACGTCGAGCCGAAAGCCGTCGAACTCGTAGAAATCCACCGACGCCGGCGGATCAGACGTCGCTGAGACGGGCGTTGAGAGTTTTTGAGCGTCGCGTTGAGGACTTACGGGCG
The DNA here is from genome assembly GCA_036732565.1 of Vicinamibacterales bacterium. Lineage (GTDB taxonomy): Bacteria > Acidobacteriota > Vicinamibacteria > Vicinamibacterales > UBA2999 > JAIVJN01. The sequence goes on along the minus strand of DAINCF010000019.1, from coordinate 2,400 downwards.
TCGCCACGCGTAACTTCCCGGCCGGCCAAGAGCGATGCGTCCGCGATTGCGCGGCGTCGGACTGGCCACCGTGTGCGTGTGAATTCTACCTCGACCGGCAGGTGCCGTTGTGGCCCTCCCGACGTTCACCAGGAAGGTATCGACATGTCGTTGCAATCTCGTTGGCTCGTGGTTTTTGCGGTGGTGGCGGCGGTTGCCGCTCCCACCCGCGTCAGTGCGCAGGGAACCGAGACCGTGATCGAATGGAACCGCATCCTTCTGAGCACGATCACGACGCCGGGCGCGCTGCCGCCGACCGTGTTCTTCCCTCGCCCCATGGCGATCATGCACGTCGCGGTCTTCGACGCGCTGAACTCCATCGACTTCCAGTACACGCCGTACGCGACGCGTGCCGACGTCACTCCTGGTGCGTCACCCGACGCGGCGGCGTCGCAAGCGGCGCATGACGTCCTGGTGGCGCTGTTCCCCAACCAGCAGCCGATCTTCGACGCGGCGCTTGCCACTGCGCTCGCTCGCATCCCGGGCGACGCGGCGCAAAGCGGTGCGCGCGTCGGTGCGGCTGCGGCGAGGGCGATTCTGGATCTCCGGGCGTCAGACGGATGGAACCGTGTACCGGCAACCTACCTCCTGCCGTCCCTCGCCGGCTTCTGGCAACCAGTGCCCCCGGCGAATGCCGCGGCGACCCTTACCCACTATCCCGACGTCGCGGGGTTCATCACCGAGAATGCGGATCAGTTCTTGGTCGAGCCGCCACCGCCGCTGACGAGCGCGCGCTATGCCGCGGACTTCAACGAGGTCAAGGAGATTGGCAGCGCCACCAGCACGACGAGGACCGCGGAGCAGACGCAGACGGCGCGGCTGTGGGCCGGCATCGGCACCACGACGCCGCTGCAGAACGTCTGGAACCAGCTCGTTCGCGACCTCGCACGCGCACGAGGCCTGTCGGCGCTCGAGACCGCGCGACTGTACGCGCTCATCAACATGACCATGCACGATGGGCTCCGCGCATCGTTCACCGGCAAGTTCCTGTATGGCCTCTGGCGTCCGACGACCGCGATACGTGAAGCGGATCGTGACGGCAACCCCGCGACTGCCGCCGATCCCACCTGGCTGTCCCTCATCCCGACGCCGCCGTATCCCAGCTACCCCGGCAACATGGCGTGCGTCGGTGCGTCCGCGTCCCGGCTGCTGGCGAGGTTCTTCGGCCGTGATGACATCCCGTTCAACGTGACCTGGTCCGCGGCCGATGGGCCAGGCGTCACGCGCTCGTACATCGGGTTCAACCAACTCGGCGACGAAGAGGCCCGAAGCCGCATCTACGGCGGCATCCACTACCAGTTCGATTCGACATCCAGCTTCGGCGTGTGCCCACGAGTGGCCGACTACGCGTTCGAGAACCACCTGCGGGCGCGGTTCCCGTAGTGTGCCGGCGCCGATGGGCGAATCGAGTGCCCGTGTCGTCGATGAGGCGGTATCATCGCCGAGCGATGGTCCGGCTTCTGTCGTTCGTCATCTGCGTCATGGCGCTGACCGGGTCGCTCGTCGCGCAGCAGGGGAGCGCGGCGGCGCCAGTGGCAGCCGAGCAACAGCTGGAGTTCCTCCGGACGGCCGAGATCGTCAAGGCCACGCCCATCGGCAAAGGCGTGACGCGACCGTTTCGGCTGACGCTCCAGCAGGGGGGCTTCACGCACGACGCGGCGTTTCAAAGCGTCGACGAGAAATCGAGCGACAACGAGCGGCGCGCGGGCGTTCGACGAGCGGGCGAGTCGGCGTTCGTGGACGCCTACCGCTACAACCTCGCCGCCTATCGCCTTGCCGTCCTGTTGGGCGTCGGCCACATGATCCCGGTCACGGTGGAGCGCAGCTGGAACGGGCGGCGCGGCGCCCTGACCTGGTGGGTCGACAACGTGCTGATGGACGAGGAAGAGCGGGAGAAGCAGAACGCCGAAGGGCCGAGCCCGCAGGATCTGAATCGCCAGCGGCAACGCATGGTCGTGTTCGCCGAGCTCGTGCGCGACACCGACCGCAACAAGGGCAACGTCCTCTACACCAAGGACTGGAAGGTCGTGATGATCGACTTCACGCGGGCCTTCCGGTTGCAGCACGAGCTGCGTGTGCCGTTGTCGCTGCAGACGTGCGATCGTCAGTTGCTGCAAGCGATGCGGTCGCTGACGAAGGCGTCGATCACCGGCGCGGTCGGCAACGCGCTTACGACCTACGAGATCGACGCCATCCTCGCGCGTCGCGCGCTCATCGTGTCGCGATTCGAGCAGCTGGTGCGCGAACGCGGTGAAGCGGCCGTGTTGTACGAAGGTCCGCCTGAAGGCGGACCCCACGCCCGCTCAGAGCACGTTGCGAGATTGTACGTAGCGCAGGCCTTCAGGCCTGCTTCAGCGGTGA
>DAINCF010000018.1:7499-28232 GCA_036732565.1 Vicinamibacterales bacterium | reverse complement strand
GCGCGCCAGGACGTGGTCGAGGCCGCGTGGGCGATCGTGGATCCGATCCTGGACGATGGGGAACCGTTGTTCGAGTACGAGCAGGGCTCCTGGGGCCCGCCGCAGGCGGACCGGCTGGTCGCCGATGTCGGGGAGTGGAACACGAAGGGGTGAGCGCCGCCGGCGGTACAATTGAACAGCGGCATGACGATTCCGCAGGACCACCCGCTTCGGAAGCTGTTCTCGGAGCTCGTTCAGCGGCATTTCATCCAGTCGCTTCAACTCCACGACGTCGCCGTGGCGAACTACGTCACGGGAGTGCTGCTGGACTTCACTCGAGCCGACCACCTGTATCGGATTCGCAATCTGCAGGGCCGTCCGCTTCGCGACGTCGCGGAACTGCTGATCGAATCCAACCCGCTGCTCGATGCCCCGTCCTTCGATCGCGAACGGGCGGTTCGCAAGCACGTCGGCGATTTCACCCTGTTCTTCACGGGAATCTTTCCGGAGGCCGTCGCGGCCTTGCCTCGTTTTCGGCCGCTGTCGCTCGACGCCTTCATCGACTACGTCGCGGCGGGCAAGGAGTCCTACGGTGTGGTGGCGGCGTTCGATCTGTTCGAGTACCAGGAGGAGGCGCCGTTGTTTCGCCGGCTCTCGGACCAGTTCGAGCAGTGCGTTTACGGTCTCAATCTCGTGAAGCAGGAAATCGAGCAACTCCAGGGTGGGACTTATCAGCAGTTGCGAACCGACATGGGCCTGAATGGCTGACGCTGCCCGAATGGTCCGGCTAAAGCCGGACCCCACGCAAGTTCGAGATCGCCGGACCCCACGCAGGTTCGAGATCGATCGTGGAGTCCGCCTTGCCGGGGTGGCTTCAGGCGGACCTCGGGATCACGCGCTTTGACTGGCGCGACGTCTCGTGAGATCCATGAGCGTCTGGTGCGTGCCCTGCACAGCGGGACCGTCGCCGGTTTCGGGTGGGCGCCGCTGCGCGTAGCTCCCATCGCTGTCCATCTCCCACGCCTGCCGCTGATCCTTCAACAACGTATCCAGGATCTCCCAGAGGCGCTCGCGGGCGCTTCGCGCCGCCACTGGCGTGACGACCTCGACGCGTGCGGACAGGTTCCGGTGCATCCAGTCCGCCGACCCGATGTAGAACTCGCCGTCACACGGATCGTCCTGTCCCGCGGCGAAGTGGAAGATGCGCGAGTGCTCGAGAAATCGGCCGATCACCGAGCGAATGCGCACCGACTCGCTGAATCCCGGCACGCCCGGACGCAGGCAGCAGAAGCCGCGGACGATGAGATCGATCGGCACCTGCGCGCGTGACGCCTCGCACAACGCCGCGATGATCTCCGGATCCTCGAGCTGATTCATCTTGGCGACGATCCGCGCGGGCCGTCCGGCGCGTCGATGTTCGATCTCGCGCGCGATCAGCGGCAGAAACCGCTCGCGCATCGTCGTCGGTGCGACGAGCAGCCGATTGAACGTCGGCGGGTCGGATCGGCCGGTCAGATGGTGGAACAGGTTGACGACGTCGGCCGTGATAGCCGGGTCGCAGGTCAGCAGGCCGACGTCGGTGTAGAGCCTCGCCGTGCGCACGTGGTAGTTGCCGGTGCCGATGTGCGCGTAGCTGCGGAGGCCGGAAGCTTCCCGCCGCACGACCAGCGCGACCTTCGCGTGGGTCTTCAGCGTCACGCTGCCGACCGTGACGTGAGCGCCGGCACGCTCCAGCTCCGTGGCCCAATGCAGGTTGCGCTCCTCGTCGAATCGCGCCTTCAGCTCGATGACGCACGCGACCTGCTTGCCGGCCTCCGCGGCCCTGATCAACGACCGCACGAACGGGGTGTCGTTGCCGACGCGGTACACCGTCATCTTGATCGAGACGGTGCGCGGATCGTCGGCCGCGGCGCTGATGAACCGCTCGACGCTGGCGTCGAAGCTTTCGTAGGGATGGTGCACCAGCATATCGCCGGCCGCGATCGCGTCGAACACGTCCGCGTCACCGACGAGTCCGGCCGGCTGGACCGGCGCCCATGGCGCATCGCGGAGCGCGGGTGCTTCGAGGCCGGCGATCTGGAACAGGCTGGTGTAATCCAGCTCGCCCGGCAGGTCGTAGACCTCCTGTTCGGCGAGCCCGAAGCGCTGCCGCAGCATCTCTCGAATGCGAGGGTCGGCGGTCTTGGAGAACTCCAGCCGCACCGCCGGTTCGTAGCGTCGCTGGCGGATCTGCTCGCGGACCAGCTCACGCAGCCCCTGATCCGTGTCTTCGTCCAGCTCCACCTCGGCGTCTCGCGTGAGACGAAACAGCGTCGGCGAGGTCAGGCGCATGCCCGGATAGAGCTTGTGGGCGTTCTCGCGGATGACTTCGTGCAAGCGGACGAACACGCGCTCGGCGGCCGCGGTGTTCGCTGACAACGCAATCCACTGCGGCAGCTCGGGCGGCACCTTGATCCGAGCGTCGACCACTTCGCCCTGTCGATCGTCGTGCAGCGCAAACGCCACGGACAACGAGCCGTTGGAGAAGAAGGGGAACGGCTGCGCGGGGTGAATGACGAGCGGGGTCACCGCCGGCGAGACCTGGGCGTCGAAGTACGCGGCCGCTTCCTGCTGCTGCGCCGCGGTCAGATCCTCCCAGCGCCGCAAGTGAATGCCGTGCCGCGACAGCTCGGGCACGATGCGGCCGAGGAAGCAGTCGGCCTGCTGGTCGAGCATCACCTCGAGCCGACGGCGAATCTCGTCTCGGAGACGCTGGCTCTCGACGCCTTGATGCTCGCGCAGCACGGCCATCCGCTTCATGAAGAACTCGTCGAGATTCGACGTGAAGATGGCCAGGAACTTCACCCGCTCGAGCAGGGGCGTCCGGTCGTCGAGCGCTTCGGCGAGCACACGACGATTGAACTCGAGCCAGCTCAAGTCCCGGTCGAGCCAGACGGTGGTGAGCGGTGCCGCGGGAGCGACGGTTGGTGCGAAGACGCTGCTGTTCGTCGTGTCCACGGCCAATCCTTACACCGCGAGGGCTCTGTCGACAATGCGGTGCGCCTCGATCAGGATGGCCTCGAGATGCGCCTCGCTCTGAAAGCTTTCAGCGTAGATTTTGTAGACGTTCTCGGTGCCCGAGGGGCGCGCCGCGAACCAGCCGCGCTCGGCCACGACCTTCAAGCCACCGATGGGCGCATCATTGGCCGGCGCTCTCGTCAATCGCGCGACGATGGGGTCGCCGGCGAGATCCGTGGCGGCGACGGCATCGGGCGAGAGCTGCAGCAGTCGCTGCTTCTGTTCGGGCGTCGCCGGCGCGTCGACACGCGTGTAGTACGGCGTGCCGAACCGCTCCGCCAACGCGCGGTAATGCTCGCCCGGATCCTTGCCCGTGCGCGCGGTGATCTCCGCCGCGAGCAATCCCATGATCAACCCGTCCTTGTCGGTCGTCCACACCGTTCCGTCGCGACGCAGAAAGCTGGCGCCGGCGCTCTCTTCGCCGCCGAAGCACGCCCGTCCGTCGTAGAGCATCGGCGCGAACCACTTGAAGCCGACTGGCATCTCCGCGAGCGCGCGGCCGGTGTCTCCGGTGACGCGATCGATCAGACTGCTGCTGACGATGGTCTTGCCGACCGCGGCCGTCGGTGGCCACAACGGCCGGTGCTGGGCGAGGTAGTCGATGGCCACGGCCAGAAAATGGTTGGGGTTCATCAACCCCGTGGACGCGGTCACGATGCCATGGCGATCGGCATCCGGATCGTTGCCCACCCCGACATCGAAGCGATCCTTCAGTGCCACGAGCCCGGCCATGGCGTCGCGACTCGAGCAATCCATGCGGATCTTGCCGTCATGGTCCAGCGTCATGAAGCCGAACGTCGGATCGATCGTGGGGTTGGTGATGGTGATGTCGAGGCCATACCGCGACGCGATTGCCTCCCAATAGGGCAGGGCGGATCCGCCGAGCGGGTCGACGCCGATGCGGATAGTGGACGCGCGAATGGCCTCGATGTCGATGACGTTGAGCAGGTCCTCGACGAAGGCCGAAATCAGATCGTCCTGGTGCGTCGAGGAGGCCCGCAGGGCCGAGGGCGCCGGCATGCGCGGCACGCCGAGATTGTCCGATTCGAGCAGCTCGTTGGCGCGACGCTCGATCCATCGCGTGACGTCCGTGTCGGCGGGACCGCCGTTCGGCGGGTTGTACTTGAAGCCGCCATCCTCGGGCGGATTGTGCGAGGGTGTGACCACGATGCCGTCGGCCAGCCCCGTCGTACGGCCCTTGTTCCACGTCAGGATGGCGTGAGAGATCACCGGCGTCGGTGTGACGCCGTCGTCGCGCTGCACCACGGTCTCGATGGCGTTCGCGGCGAGCACCTCCAGCGCCGCGGCCTCCGCCGGTCGCGACAACGCGTGCGTATCCTTGCCGAGGTAGAGCGGTCCGTCGATGTTCTGGCTCCGCCGATACTCGCAGATCGCTTGCGTGATCGCGGTGATGTGCGCCTTCGTGAAGCTGCCGTTCAGCGGCGAGCCACGATGACCGCTCGTGCCGAAGCTGACGCGCTGCCGCGGATCGCTGGGGCTCGGCCGGCGCTCGAGGAACTCGCGTTCGAGCGCGTCGACGTCGATCAGGGTGTCAGCCGGCGCGGGTTGGCCGGCAAGCGGGTGGCGCGCCATCACACCACCGGAGAGGGCGTCGTCTTCCAGATCTCCGAGGCGTACTCCGCAATCGTGCGATCGCTCGAGAAGCGTCCGGAGGCGGCGACGTTCCTGATGGCCATGTCCGCCCATGCGCTCGGGTTCGCATGCACGACCCCGAGACGTGCCTGCGCGTCGGCGTAGGACGTCAGGTCGGCCAGGTGCATGTAGTAGTCGCCTCCCGTCAGGAGGGAATGCCGCAGCGGCGTGAACAGACCTGGCTCGTCGCGATTGAAGTGATCGCTGAAGATCAGGTCGAGCGCCTCGCGCGTTTCCGGCTCGTGCTCGTAGTGCCAGAACGGATTGTACCAGCCGCGGCTTTCGGCGACCTGTTCCGCGTTCAAGCCGAACAGGAAGAAGTTGTCTTCGCTGGCTGCCTGGGCCATTTCGATGGTCGCGCCGTCGCGCGTGCCGATCGTCAGCGCGCCGTTCATCATGAACTTCATGTTGCCGGTGCCGCTGGCCTCGAAACCCGCCGTCGAGATCTGCTCGGACACGTCGCTCGCGGGGATGAGCTTCTCCGCCAGGCTGACGTTGTACTCCGGCAGAAAGATCACGCGAAGCCGCCCCCGCGTCGCCGGTTCCTCCTCGACCTTCGCCGCGACGCTGTTGATCAACTTGATGATCAACTTGGCCAGTCGATAGGCGGGTGCCGCCTTGCCGGCGAAGAAGAACGTGCGCGGAGGGGCCGCCAGCGACGGATCGCGCAGCAGCCGGTTGTACAAGACGACGATGTGCAGCACGTTCAGCAGTTGCCGCTTGTACTCGTGGATGCGCTTGACCTGGCTGTCGAAGATGGTGTCGGGATCGACCGCTCGTCCGGTATGCGCTTTCAGCCAGTCGACGAAGCGAAGCTTGGCTTCACGCTTGGCGCGGAGAAACTTCTCCCGGCCCACCGCATCGCCCGCGAGCGGGGCCAGCTCGCTCAGTCGATCGAGATCCCTGACCCACTCGTCGCCGATGCACTCGGTGATGAACTGCGCCAGGCTCGGGTTGGCCAACAGCAGCCATCGGCGTGGCGTCACCCCATTGGTCTTGTTATTGAAGCGCTGCGGGTACATCTCGGCGAAGTCGCGCAGCACGCGTGACCGCAACAGGTTCGAGTGGATCTCGGCGACGCCGTTGACGCTGTGCGCGCCGACGACGGCCATGTGGGCCATGCGCACGGCTCGGGTGGGGGTTTCTTCGATCAGACTCATCCGCCGCGCGCGCTCGTCATCGTCGGGGTAGCGCGTCCGCACGTCGTCGAGAAAGCGCCGGTTGATCTCGAACACGATCTCGAGATGTCGCGGGATCAGCAGCTCGAACAGCGCCACCGGCCACTTCTCGAGCGCCTCGGGAAGCAGCGTGTGGTTGGTGTAGGCGAGCGTCCGGGTGGTGACATCCCACGCCTGATTCCATCCGAGGTGGCCCTTCTCCATCAACACGCGCATCAGCTCGGGGACGGCCAGTGCCGGATGCGTGTCGTTCAACTGAATGGCCACGTGGTCGGGCAGCGCCAACCAGTTCGGGCCATTCGCCTTCTCGAAGCGCGCGACGATGTCCTGCAACGCACAACTGACCAGGAAGTACTGCTGCAGGAAGCGAAGCGTGCGACCGGCCTCGGTGGAGTCGTCGGGGTAGAGGACGCGCGTGATCGACTCGGCCGCGACGTTCTTGATTACCGCGGCGACGAAATCGCCTTCCGAGAACTCGGTGAGGTCGAAGTCGGTCGGGGCGATCGCCGCCCACAGGCGTAGCGTGTTGACGGCGCTCGCGCCGTAGCCGACGACCGGCCGATCGTAGGCCACGCCGAGCAGCGTCGACGGTTCGTTCGGCTTGATCCGGATGCCTTCGCCGCGCAGCTCGAAGCTCGCGTGCAGCGGCACCGGATACACCTTGCCGGGCCGCGGCACCTCCCACGGGTCGGGACGCCGCATCCAGTTGTCTGGCGTTTCGACCTGATACCCGTTTCGAATGGTCTGCCGGAAGATTCCGTACTGGTAGCGCAGGCCGTAGCCCATCGCGGAGTACTGCATCGTCGCCAGCGAATCGATGAAGCAGGCGGCGAGACGACCGAGGCCGCCATTGCCGAGGCCGGCGTCAGGCTCTTGCTCGAGGATGTCCTCCACCCGCCAGCCTTCGCGCCGGAGCGCCCGCTCGATCAGCGGATGGGCCGCCATGTTGATGAGGTTGTTGTTGAGCGCGCGGCCCAACAGGAACTCCATCGAGAGGTAGTAGACGCGCTTGGGGTTGGCGCGCTCGCGGGCTTGCCGGGTCTTGACCCAGCGGTGCGCGATCATGTCGCGACTGAATCGGGCGACCGCCTCGAACCGCTGTCGCGCGCGCGCCGTCGGTGGATCCACGACGTGCTCGCAGAGCAGATAGCGATCGGTCCATTCCGCTTCGCGGCCGGTCAGCCCGAGCCGCTCCAATCGACGATCCGTTGCGGCAGTCGCGGCATTCGGAGCCGGGGCATCCTGCTGAGTCGTGTCGGGCATCGCTGGTCCTACTGGCAGGGGATGGTTCGCGAGCCGCCCCTACGATGGCGATGTCGCCGGGGGCGTGGTGTCGCCGAGCAGCGCATGATGCCTTACATCTTCTCCCGCGACAACGAAGAAGACATCCTCGACGATGTTGGTGGCGTGGTCGCCGATGCGCTCCAGGTGTCTGGCAATCAGCATCAGCTCCAGCGCCGAGGTGGTGGTGTCAGTTTCGGTGGTCATCCACTCGAGGTATTCGAGATACGCCTGGCCGCGCAGCGAGTCCAAGGCATCGTCACGCTCCAGCACGGCTTGCGCGATACCGAGGTTGCCGGAGACGAACGAGCTCAGCGCTTCGCTCAACATGCTCTGCGCGATGTCCGACATCCGCGTGAGCGTGGTCAGATCGTGCGTCCGTTTGTTCGCCAGATAGCGTCGCGACGCCTCGGCGATGTTGACCGCGAGATCGCCGACGCGCTCCAAGTCGCCGTTGGCTTTGATGATCGCGACGATCGTCCGCAGGTCTCTGGCCACCGGCTGGTGCAGCGCCAGCAGCTTGAACGCACGATCGTCGATGGCCATTTGTTGCAAATTGACCTCGGTGTCGCCGATTGCGACCTCGTCGAGGCTCAGCAGATCTGCGGACGTGAGGCCCGCCATCGCTCGATCGAGTCGAGCCTCGACCAGATGCCCCATGTCGACCAGCATCTGGTTGAGCGTGCGGAGGTCCTCCAGAAAGTGGCGCGTGGCTTCGGGCGACTGACCGGTGGTTGTCATCCGAATCTCCCGGTGATGTAGTCCTCGGTCAGCTTCTGACCAGGATTGGTGAAGATCTTGTCGGTGCGATCCAACTCGATGAGCCGCCCCAGCCAGAAGAATGCGGTCACGTCCGACACGCGCGCGGCCTGCTGCATGTTGTGGGTGACGATCACGATCGTATAGGACGTCCGCAGCTGGTAGATCAGCTCCTCGATGCGCTGGGTCGCGATGGGATCCAGCGCCGACGCGGGCTCGTCCATCAGGAGAATCTGCGGTTTCGTCGCCATCGCGCGAGCGATGCAGAGCCGCTGCTGCTGGCCGCCCGACAGCGCCAGCGCCGACTCCTGGAGGCGATCCTTGACCTCGTCCCAGAGGGCGGCACCGCGCAAGCTCTCCTCGACGCGCTGCGTGATCTCCGACCGGCTCAGCGCCGGACGGCTCAGCCTCAACCCGTACGCCACGTTCTCGAAAATCGATTTCGGGAACGGGTTCGACTTCTGAAAGACCATGCCGACGCGCCGGCGCAGGGCGACCGGGTCCGTGTCAGGCCCGTAGATGTCTTCGCCCTGGATTCGAATCGACCCTTGGACCCGAGACCCTGGGATGGTGTCGTTCATGCGGTTCAAGGTGCGCAGGAACGTGCTCTTGCCGCACCCGGAGGGACCGATGAAGGCGGTCACCACGTTGGCGCGGAGTTGGGCGGAAATGTCGAACAGGGCCTGCGACGGGCCGTAGAAGAACGACATTCCCTCCACGTCGACCACGACCGGGCGCTGCTCGATCGTCGCCTCGATCTTGGTGGGCGGAACCGAGGTGAGGCCGTGCGTCGGCGGAAGCGTGCTGCTCATAGTGGTGGTGGCTGTTGGGGTCATCGTCCGGTCTGCAGGCGTTCGAGACGCCGCGTCGCGAAGCGCGCGAGGAGCGAACACGTGAGGACCAGCGACACCAGAACGAGTGCGCCCGCCCATGCCTGCCGATGCCATTCTTCGTACGGCGAGATCGCGTAGGTGTACACCTGCACGGTCAGTGACGAGATCGGTTGATCCGGACGCATGGAGAAGAAGCGATTATTGAAGGCCGTGAAGAGCAACGGCGCCGTCTCACCGGCGATCCGCGCGAGCGCGAGCACGATACCGGTGATGATGCCGGGTGCGGCGGCGGGCAGCACCACTGAGAGCGTTGCCCAGCCACGCGTGGCGCCGAGCGCCAGGGCTCCCTCGCGCAAGGACACCGGCACCAGCCGCAAGAGCTCTTCGGTGGTGCGCGCGATGATCGGAATCATCATGACGCCGAGCGCCAATCCGCCGGCCAGGGCGCTGAAGCGTCGCACCGGCAGCACCGCAATCCCGTAGACGAAGACGCCGATGACGATCGACGGCACCCCGTTGAGCGTGTCGGCGGCGAAGCGCGCGAGCGTCGCCAGACGCGTCTCCGGAAATTCCGCCGTGTAGACGCCGGCGGTCACCCCAATCGGAATCGCGAAGAGCCCGCCGATGCCGATCAGATACAGCGTGCCGACGATCGAATTGGCCATGCCGCCGCCTTGTTCGCCAACCGGCACGGGCAGGTTGGTGAAGAAGTCGAGATTCAGCGCCAGCAGACCCCTGGTCAGGACGTAGAAGAGGATGAACCCGAGCGGTATGAGGGCGACCACCACGGCCGCCCCGCACAGCGTGACGATGATCTTCGATTTGATGAGGCGAAGCGCGTCGCGATTCACGCCGTCGCTCCTGTCGGTTGCACCATCGGCTTCGCCACCGCCGCCGGTTTGGGCGCTCGGTTCATGTTCCAGATCAGCATCTGGGAAAGGGCATTGATGATGAGCGTGATCACGAACAGCACGAGACCGACCTCGATGAGCGCGTTCAGATACAGATCGTCCGCGGCCTCGGTGAACTCGTTGGCCAAGACGGCGGCCATCGTGTGCTGCGGCGCGAACAGCGACCAGGAGATCTGCGGGTTGTTGCCGATCACCATCGTCACCGCCATGGTCTCGCCGAGCGCGCGACCGAAGCCGAGCATGATCGCGCCGATGATGCCGGTGCGCGCGTAATGGAGGGCGACGCGAATCGCCTCCCAACTGGTGGCACCGAGCGCATACGCCGCCTCGCGCTGTGCCACCGGCACCGACCGCAGGACTTCACGTGCCACTGACGAGGTGTACGGCACGATCATGATGGCGAGGATCAACACGGCCGACATCATGCCGATGCCGACCGCTGGACCCGAAAAGAACGGCGTCGCGCGCAGCGCGTCCGGCATCGACGTCTGCAGCGCCCGGACGGCTGGCACGAGCACGAAGATGCCCCAGAGCCCGTACACGATCGACGGGATGGCGGCCAGCAGCTCGGTCAGGAAGGTCAGCGGCGTGCGCAGCCACGCCGGGCACAGCTCCGAGAGAAAGATGGCGATGCCCAACGCGATCGGCGTCGCCACCAACACCGCCAGCACGGACGAGTACAACGTCCCCCAGATGAACGGCCGGGCCCCGAACTCTCCCGAGACCGGGTCCCAGATATCCGTCAGCCAGAAGTGCAGCCCGAACTGCTTGATCGAGAGCTGCGATTGACGCCAGAGCTCGAAGCCAATGGCCGCGACGATCAGGACGACCAGGCAGCCGGCGACCGCCGTGCCCAGACGAAACGGCAGATCGCGGCCGAGTACGGACCGCACGTCACGACACCTTGATCGTGTTGACAGTCGCCGTCGCCAGCTTGACCACAGCGTCGGGCAGCGGCGCGTAGCCGAGCTCGGTGGCGAATTTCTGGCCGTCGGTCAGCGCCCACCGCATGAACTCGACCATCATCTTCGCCTGGGCCTTGTCCCGTGGGCTTTCGTAGAACAGCAGCCAGGTGAACGAGGCGATCGGGTAGACGCCCTTGCCCGGTGGGTTGGTGATCGAGACCCGGAAGTCCTTGGGCATGTTCTGCGCCGCCGCCGCTGCCGCCGCCGTGGTCGCTTCAATCGACGCGGTGACGAACTCGCCATCCATGTTCTGCACGCTGCCGAAGTCGATTTTGTTCTGCGCCGCGTAGATGAGCTCGACGTAGCCGATCGAGCCAGGCGTCTGCTTGACCAGGCCCGAGACCCCTTCGTTGCCCTTGCCGCCGAGGCCGACCGGCCAATTGACCGAGGTAGCCACGCCGACCTTCTTCTTCCACTCGGGTGAGACCTTGGCCAGATAGTCGACCCAGATGTAGCTGGTGCCCGAGCCGTCCGCGCGGTGCACAATCGTCAAATCGGACGCCGGGAGGTTCACCCCAGGGTTCAGCTTGGCGATGGCCGGGTCGTTCCACTTGGTGATTTTGCCGAGGAACATGTCTGCCAGTACGGGCCCATTGAACTTCAGCGCGGTCTTCACCTCGGGAATGTTGTAGATCGGCACGACGGCACCCAGCACCGTGGGAATATGCAGGATTTTCCCAGGGGCGGATTGCAACTGATCGTCGGTCATCGGCCCGTCGGTGGCGCCGAAGAAGACCGTCTGGTTCGTGAGCTGGCGGATGCCGCCACCCGATCCGATCGACTGGTAGTTGATCTGAACGTCGGGCTTGAGCTTGCCGTACTCGGAGAACCACTTTGAGTAGATCGGGTACGGGAACGTCGCCCCCGCGCCCTGGATTTGCCCTTGCGCGCCGAGGTGGATGGCCCCGGAGAGGGCGAGGATCGTGGCGCACGCAACCGCCATGCGCGTCGCGCGCCCTGCGGCCGTAAGTAGATTCTGTGTCATGGACTCTCCTGAAGCTAGAAGCTGATGAGCATGTGCACGGCGAGGCGCTTTTCGGTCGGCCGTGACGTCGCGTACTTCTCGTAGTTGACTTGTTCGTAATCGAGCAGAATGGCGGACTGCACGGCAGCGGTGGGCATCCGTGGCCAGTAGGCGACGCCCGCGATCACCCGTTGCTTGAGGCTGTCATTCGACTCGTTGGGGCTGAGACGGTCGAGACGAAGCAGCCCCTCCCAGCCGATGCGCGTGCGCGGCGTGACCCAGAAGGAGAAACCGCTCGAGTCGATTTCAGGCGTGATGGGCATTGCCATGGTCGGCGCCGCCTGATCTTTGGCATCGAGATAGCTGAATGCGGCATTCACCAGCGGATGCTCGAAGGTGACCATCCCAATGGCTCTTCGCCGCTCGAGATCCGTGGCGAGATAGTCGTGGTCGTAGAATCCGCTTACACGCAGCCCCCGCCAGGGACCGGGACCCGGTAGCGGACGCAGCGTGCCACGCACTTGTAACGCCTTTTGGTTGTTGGGATCCGCGCGGGTGTAGGCGTCCCCGTTGTAGACGGCGGCGACGACCTCTCCGTAGTTCTTCGCGAACTGCGTGCGGAACATCACGCCGAAGTCCGCGGAGGACAGATAGCCTTCGCGGTCGGGGAAGACCGTCCCCTGAAATCGATACCGGTAGAGATCCTCTTCGAAGCCGACGATGGGTGTCTGAATCATGCCCGCGCGCACGTACGTCCCGCGCCACATCCAATCGTCCAGGTTGAATTGCGCATAGGCGTACTTGAGGCGGAAGACGAGGCTGCCGTTGACCGAGCTCCCTGTGCCGGTCTCCCGGGTGATGTCCGGGGTGATCCGGAACTGGATGACGTGGTTCAGCTGGCCAGTCACATTGATATACGCACGTCCGACGCCGAACGCGCTCTGACTGACCTCGTTGCCGGTGGCGTCGGTGATCTTCGGGTCGAAGTTCACGACGAAATCGGGCCAGATAACGCCACCCACGCGAACGGTTGGGTCGTCACTGGGTGGAGTGCCGCCCGCCGCCGGCGTCACTTGCGCCGAGGCGGTTCGGGCCAGCAGCAGAGCTGCAAGAGCCGTGAATGAGATTGCCTGTTTGAATCGTTCTGTGCACACGCGCGCCATGCTGTCGCAGGCTAGAGAGTCGAGGCAACGGCGATACGTCAGAACCGTAACCTTCAGGAGAAATCTTGGAGCGTCCTTGTTACGTTCAATAAGGGGAGTTGCCCTAATGCGGGGGCCGAGGAGGCCTGATTGGGCGTTGGAGTGAAGGTCCGCCTCAAGGCGGACCCCACGCCTGATTCTCTGAAGCCCCGCCCGATTCTGCGAAGCCCCCTCGCCTGATTCTGCGAAGCGGCACGCCCGATTCTGCGAAGCGGCACGCCCGATTCTGTGGCTGGATCAGGCCTGCCTGGGCGTGGGGTCCGGCTTTAGCCGGACCTTCAGAGGGCGAGCGGCGCACTCAGTGGGCGGTGCCCGGGCTGACCGGGCCGCTGGGCCGCTTCATCAGCAGCACGAGCGGCACCCTGATCAGGAACATGACGCCCAGCAGCCGGAAAATCAGCACGAACGACACCATCGACGCCTGCTGAATCAGCATGCCGTGCAATACGGCATAGGCTCGCTGCGTGGCGCTGACGGCGTCGTTCCCGGCGGCCATCAGGCCGGCCTGGATCTGTGCCAGCGTCGATTGCGTCAACGGATCGTACACATTGACGTTCTCGCCGAGCGTGGCGCCGATCGCTTGCCGTTGGCGCGGTCGCGCGCTGGCGATCCGAGCTCAGGCGCACTTCCGCGCGCACGACGTCGATGCCGGCGACGATCCCGGCCTTGCGCAAGTCCTGCGCTTGATCGTAGAGCGCCTGCGCCGTGGCCAGCTGCGCCCGAGCGGTCTCGGCGCGTGCCGAGGCGGCGAGGCTTTCGAGATACAGGTTGGCGGCCACGAGCACGACCATGTCGCGGGCGCTGCGATAGGCGTGGCGGGCGGCCGCCAAGTTGTGGCTCTCGGCCCGGGAGTTGGTGATCGCCGAGAGATTGAACACCGACTGCGACGCGAACACGCGCGCGTCGAACACGTTGAACGGGCCAACGATGCGCGGAAACGACGTGCCGCTGAGCGGAAAGCCGAATGCTTCGAGGTTGGTCTTCTGCCGCCGCTCGGACACGCCGGCGGTGAGGTTGGGGAGGAGCTGACTGAGGGCTTCCCAGCGATCGCCGCGCGCACGCCCGACGCTTTGCTCGGCTTCGAGGATGCCGAGGTTGTGATCGAGCGCGCGATGAATGGCGTCCGCAATCGACAGCGCGATCGGATCGTGCGTGGCCTGACCCTCGGGCACGCCGCCCAGGAACGGACTCCCGGGCGGCAGGACCGGCGCATCGGTGCGGATCTGCGCCGACGCTGGCAGTGCCAGGGCCAGCGTCAGCGTCGTACTCAAGATGTATCGATGAAGCAGATGGCGAATCACAAAGGTGACCTGAGACTCGTGGCTCGAGACCAACCGGCCCGCGTCTCAGGTCCCGGGCCTCACGCCAACGTCAGAAGATCACTTTCGCGGCAAGCTGCAACTGGCGTGCCGGGAACGTCGATCGGATCGTGCCGAAGGCATTGCTCGAACGATCGCCGTTGGGGGCGCCGAAGTTCGTCTTGTTGAGGACGTTGAAGCCCTCGACTTGAATTTCCAGCGCGGCACCGTCGCGAATGGGCAGCGGTAAGCGCTTCTGCACGCGCAGATCCAGTTGATAAAAGGCATACCCGCGGACCGGATTGCGAGGCGCGTCGCCGAACGGGGCCGTCGCGGGAGGCAGGCTCACGTTGTTCCGGTTGAAGTAGTTGTCGATGGAGCGCTCGGCTTCCGGCGCGAGGGCATCGCCGGTCAGGTTCGGGCGCAGGCGCACGCCGCCGAGGAAGCTCGGGAGTCCCGACGTCACCGGCGTGGGACCCGAGGTGTTGTAGCCCAGGTTTACGGTGCGACCACTCCGCATGGTGTGGATGCCGCTCAGCTGCCAGCCGCCGAGGAGGCCGTCCAGCACCGCCGGCATGCGGTCGCCAAAGCGTTGTCCGCGGCCGAAGGGCAGCTGCCAGACGAAGCTGGTGACGTTCAAGAGCGGCACGTCGTAGGCCGACGTGCCGAAGTCCGCGTCGATGTCATACACGTTCTGCGGCGTGCCCGTGCTGCCGTTGGGCTCTTCGAGCACCTGGCTCACCGTGTCTCGCGCTCGCGACCACGTGAACGAGTTCAGCAGATTCAGGCTCGTCGCCGCGCGGTACTCGAAGCGGGTCTGGAGCGCCTGGTAGTCGGATTTCGCTTCCGGCAGGACCGCCGAGATCGTGCCGAAGCCTGGGATGGGCCGGCGCGCCGCCAGCGTGGCGTTCGGATCCTCGCCGGGCAGCGGCGGACGCGCCTGATTGAAATCCGCGAGCAAGGCGAGGTTCCTGGCCTCGTTGCCGACGTAGCCAACGTCCACGACCATGCGATCCGTGAGCTTCTGCTGCACCGAGACGTGCCAGCTCTGAATCTGTCCGGCCGGCATCTCGCGCGGCATGTACAACGTCACGTTGTTCGGCAGGTTCGGCGGATAGCCCTGCTGGGTCGTGCGGAAGCAGCCGACGAACTGATCGCCGGTGCACAGGCCGGACGAACCCACCAGGCTCTGCGTCATCGTGGCACGGGTGACGATGGGGAAGTTCGTCGCCAGCAGCCCGGCGCTCGCGAGCCGGTTGAAGTGGATGTAACCGACGCCGTAGCCGCCGCGCACCACCGTGTTGTCGATCGCCTGGTAGGCGAAGCCGAGGCGCGGGGCGAAGTTGTTGCGGTCGGGATCGACCAGCGCGCGATCGGCGATCGAGCCGTCCGCCGCGGGGAGGATCGAGTTCGACACCGGATCGTAGTTCGAGAGCCGGTTCTCGGCCTCGAAGTACGGCGTGACGTACTCGTAGCGCAAGCCCACGTTCAGCGTCAGGCGGTCGTTCACCTTGAAATCGTCCTGGATGTACGCGTAGTGCGCCCGCTGTCGCATCTGGGCGACGATCAGCGAGGCGACTTCGTACTGGGTGCGCGCGCCGAAGTAGAAGTCGGCCAGGTTGTAGAGGTTGCTGGCCGCGGCGCCGGACGGCCGGCTGAACTGACTGCTGTAGGTATCGCGTCCATACAGCGGGTTGGTGTCCTGCACCTCGGTGTTGATCGCGTTGAACTCGAAGCCCACCTTGACGCTATGGCGGCCGAGGATGTTCGTCAGGTTCACGCGAGGGTTGACGCTGAACGGATTCTGGAACTGCGGGTTGGTCGACTGCCGTCCGAGCTCCGAGTACCCGGTGATGCTCTGCGGCGTCAACCCGCCGGTGATCGACGAATCGTTCTGCGGCAGACCGGTGATGCCGTAGAGCTCGAGCATGCTGGGGCCGCCGATCGACGGCGGCGTCTTGCCCGCTTCCATGCGCGAGATCCCGAGGCGCGCGTCGAGCACCCGCGTCGGTCCGAGGACGTAGGTGGCGCCCGCCACCAGCTGCTGCGCCCGCACGTCGATGTTCCCGTTCTGATTGCCGCCGGACGGGCCGTCGATGTTGGGAGCCTCGAACGCGTCGTTGCGCTGCTGGCCAATACGCACGAAGCCGGAGAGATCGTTCGAGAACTTGTGATCGAGCCGCACGTTGAACTTGTCGTAGTCGCTGCGGTTGGGCACGCTCTTCTGGTAGTTGCTGGCGCTCCCGCCCGGCACGTTGGGCGCTGGCAGCTCGGCCAGCACGCGGCGCGCGAAGGCGGTCATCGGGAGGCGGGCTCCGGCCGCATGCAGCTCGCCGGTGAACGGATTCACCACCGGCACGGTCAGGATCCCCTCGCGCTGTGCGTCCGTCGGAATCGTCGAGAACGTCACCGTCCGCTGCGTTTGTCTGAAGCCCTCGTAGTCCATGAAGAAGAACGAGCGATCGCGCAGGATGGGGCCACCGAACACGCCGCCGAACTGATTGCGATCGAGCGACGGCTTCTGGCCGCTCGTGGGCTTGAAGAAGCCGACGGCGTTGAGGGCCGTGTTGCGGTTGTACTCCCAGGCGCTGCCGTGAAAATCGTTGGTGCCGCTGCGATACGACGCGTTGACCACCGCTCCGCCGCTGCGCCCGTACTCGGCGCTGTAGTTGTTGGTCTGGACCTTGAATTCGGCCACCGCGTCGGGCGAGATCTGCATCACCTGATTGGAGAAGCCCTGGTTGCTGGTGCCGTAGGCGTTGTTATCGACGCCATCGAGCTGGAAGTTGTTCGCGGTGTTGCGCAGCCCGTTGGTGTTGAACGCGCCCTCGCGTCCGCTGGTGCCGATACCGCTCTGATTCGACTCGAGCACGCCGGTCGAGAGCAGCGCCAGGCTCGAATAGGAACGCCCGTTGAGCGGCAGGTTGACGATCTGTTCCCGCTCGATGATCTGCCCGCGCTCGCTCGAATCGGTCTCCAGCAGCTGCACGCCCGACGTGACCAGCACCTGATCGGTGAGCGTGCCTACCTGCAACGTCAAATCGACCCGTTGGCGGGCGTTGATCGCCACGCCGACGCTCTTGGCGACGGCGGTCGAGAACCCCTCCAGCTCCGCCGTCACGTCGTACGGGCCGATTCTCACGTTGAGAAACTGATAGCTGCCGTTCGCGTCCGTCTGCGCTGACGCCGTGATGCCGGTGTCGACGTTGATCAGGGTGACCGTGGCGCCGGGAATGACGCCTCCGGAGTCGTCACGCACGGTTCCGAGGACGACGGCGGTCTCGAACTGGGCGCGAGCGGCGACGGACACACTGACGAGCAGCAGCAGCACGGTGAGCGCCAGGGCGGCGCGTCCCCACCGGGCGGTGGAGCAACGATCGGTCATGTACCTCTCCTTCGAGTCAAACGGGCGGTGCCCGAAACAAAAGAGGTTACCGATACACGGTGTCGGCGATGTAAACGGTTGACAACGGACGAGGCTGGTCCTACTGTCATGAACCAATCGGCGGCGACCGACCGTGCATCCCAATTTGGGACCCCACCCGGCTACTGGAGGCGACATGTCTCGGAGACTGTGGGTGTTGTGTGTTGCGGCGCTTTCCCTTGCAAGTCCTGTCCTGCACGCTCAGACGATCACGGGCGCGCTACGCGGTGTGATTACCGACTCGTCGGGGGCCATTCTCCCGGGAGCCACTGTCGAGTTGACCGGCGAGTCGTTGATTGGCGGTGCCCGAACCGCCGTCACGGATCAGAACGGGCAGTTCCGTTTCCCGACTCTGACGCCGGGCATGTACTCCCTCAAGGTGTCGCTCGAGGGCTTCAAGAGCGTGATCCGCGATGGCCTGCGCGTGGAGGTCGGTCGTACGTTCGACGTCGACTTGCCGCTCGAGGTCGGCTCGCTCACCGAGACGATCACCGTCACGAGCGAGAGCCCGATCGTCGACACCACCGAGTCGGCGGTCACGGTCAACTACAACCAGGAGATCGTCAAGAACCTGCCGGTCACGCGCTTCTCGGTGTTCGACTACTTCCAGATGGTGCCGGGCATCTCGTCGACGCAGGTGCAGGATTCCACCACGACGTCGGCGTTCGGCTCGAACACCAACGAGAACCAGTACCAGATCGACGGCACCAACATCACGTCGCCGACGTCGGGGCAGATGTGGCCCTACCCGAACACCGACGTCGTCCAGGAAATGGAGCTGGTCGGCGTTGGCGCGCCGGCGGAATACGGCAACGTCCAGGGCGCGGTTTTCAACATCGTCACCAAGAGCGGCAGTAACCAGCTGAAAGGGCTGTTCAACTGGTTCAGCCAATATCAGGCGTTGACCGGCAACAACGCGGGCGACGTCGAGTTCCCGTACCATCGCGATCGCTTCAACGACGCCACCGCGCAGCTTGGCGGGCCGCTCGTGCACGACAAGTTGTGGTGGTTCGGCTCCTATCAGTACCGTCGCGACTACTTCTCCGAGCTCGGGACCGATCCGTTGTACCCGACGCTCGATAAGCAGGATCGCGTGTTCGGCAAGGTGTCGTGGCAGGTCAACCAGAACAACCGCCTGATGTTCGTCTATCACAACGACCATTGGCGGTTGCCGGAGACGATCACGCCGACGGTCTTTCCGGAGGCCGCCAACGACGGCAGCGGACACAACCCCACGCCGACCGCGAGCTGGCACCGCGTGTTGGGCGATGCCACGACGTTCGAGCTGCGCTACGGGGGGTTCTACAACTGGAGCAAGGGCGGGAGCCCGATCCAGGACCTCTCGACGCCCAGTGTCTACGACGAGATCACCGAGGTCTACTCGGTGAACTCGCGGACTTACTCATGGAGCAACCTCTCGCCGTTCCAGACCGGCATCAGCGCGAAGATCAGCCGCTTCATGACGCTCGGTGGGCAGCAGCACGAGATGAAAGCCGGGTTGCAGTTCTCGGACGGCGGGTTCGAGGACGAGTCGGTGTGGCCGGGTGGGCGACAGATCACGCTGGCCGACGGCGCGCCGTCGTACATCGACGTCCGTGACCCCAGCTTCACCGGTGGCCACGTCCGGCAGATCGGCATCTTCGTCGACGATAGCTGGTCTGTCTCGAATCGGCTGACGCTCAACCTGGGCCTGCGCTTCGACATGAACAGCGGCTGGATTCAAGACATGCCAATTCTGGATGCCGCGCGCAACGAGACCGGCACGGCCGAAGGCCTCGATGACCTGGTGGATTGGAAGACGATCTCGCCGCGCGTCGGCGCCAACTTCAAGATCCGCGAGTCGGGCACGGTGGCGCGCGCAAGCTACGGGCGCTATTACCAGGGCTCGACCACGAATCTGTTCTCAGCGCTCTCGCCGGCGCAGGCGATCACGCGCCGCTTTGGCTGGAACGCTGCGACCCAGGCGTTCGACAACCTGCAGCAGATCACCGACCCGCGTGGCGGCTTCGTCGTCGATCCAGACTTGAAGGCGCCGTACACGGATCAGTTCACGATCGGCGTCGATCACGAGCTGATGCCGAGTCTCGCCGTCGGCGCCAGCTACATCCACAAGCGCGCGGACGACTTCGCCGGCCGCATCGACATCGGCAGCACCTTCGCGGAGGAGACGCGGACCGATCCGCAGACGGGCGCGCCGTTCACGGTCTACAATCGCACCTCGGCGCCTGCCGATCGTCGCATCTTGCTGACGACTCCAGGCCCTGACACGTGCGAATACTGCGCCGAGGACTGGTGGCAGCGCTACAACGGCTTCCTGCTGACGCTGACCAAGCGCCTGGCGCAGCGGTGGCAGGCTGTGGCCTCGGTCGCCTTCTCGAAGACCGAAGGGCTGAACGCGGCCTCGAACCTGACCACCTCGTCCGCGCAGAGCTCGGCGCCCGGCACCGCGACGACTGCATTCGGCGACGACCCGAACGAGCTGACGAACGCCGCGGGCCTGCTGCCCGGCGATCGAGACGTCACGTTCAAGCTGCAGGGCAGCTATCAGTTCCCGTACGACTTCGTGGTCTCGTCGAACTGGCAGTGGATCGCGGGCAAGCCGTACACGCGCCGCCTGGTCCTCACCGGGCTGCGTCAAGGCAACCAGACGATGTTCCTGGAGCCGCGTGACGGCTCGCTGAGGATGGACGCGCAGAACTTCGTGGACATGCGCTTCGAGAAGCGGTTCACGCTCGGAGGCACCTCGCGGGCGACCATCATGTTCGATGTCATCAACATCTTGAACATCGACACGCCACTCACGCTGATCTCGGAGACGGTGACGAGCTCCAGCTTCGGCGTCGGCAACCTGATCGCCAACCCGCGTCGTGCGATGTTCGCATTGCGCTACGAGTTTTAACTAGCGTTCCCCACGAGGGGTCCTCACGGAGGTTCCTCACGGAGGTTCCACACGGAGGTTCCACACGGAGGTTCCATACGGAGGTTCCACACGAGGGTTCCGCCGAAGGTTCGGTTCCAGACGGGCGTTTCACATGGGGGTTCCACACAGAGGTTCGGCTCCCTCACGGGAGTTCAAAGTAGGTTCCAATAGGCGGTGCTTTCCGAACCCCAGCGTGGAACCTTCGTGAGGAACCCTCGTGCGGAACCCTCGTGCGGAACCCTCGTGCGGAACCTTCGTGCGGAACCCTCGTGCGGAACCCTCGTGCGGAACCTTCGTGCGGAACCCTCG
>DAINCF010000018.1:0-7399 GCA_036732565.1 Vicinamibacterales bacterium | reverse complement strand
TGCGGAACCTTCGCTTGGAACCCCCGTACCCAGGTTAGTATTGCGCCTCACGGGAGAACCCATGAGCGCATCTCGACGCTACTTGTACGTTTTGCTGGTCGCCCTGATGGTCCTGTCCTTGTCGGCAGGCCAGGCGCAGAGCCCAACCCCGGCGCCGGCCGCCGGCCCTTTCGACGGTCTCGCCTTCCGCAACATCGGCCCCGCGACGATGGGGGGACGGATCGACGACCTTGCCGTCCTGGAATCGAATCCCGCGGTGTTCTACGTCGGCACCGCGAGCGGCGGACTGTGGAAGACGATGAACAACGGCACCACCTGGGAGGTGCTGTTCGACGATCAGGATGATGTCGTGTCGATCGGCGACATCGCCATCGCGCCGAACGACGCCAACCTCGTGTGGGTCGGGTCCGGCGAGAACAACAACCGGCAGAGCGGATCCTGGGGACGGGGCGTCTACAAGTCCACCGACGGCGGCAAGACCTTCACGCACGTCGGCCTGCCCAATTCCAAGCACATCGCCCGCATCATCGTCGATCCCGTCGATCACGACGTGGTGTACGTCGCGGCGCTCGGCAGCCTGTGGGGCTCCGGCGGCGATCGCGGCGTCTACAAGACCACCGACGCCGGACGCACCTGGAATCGGATCCTGCACGTCAACGACGACACCGGCGCGACCGAGCTGGTGATGGACCCGTCGAACAACAAGGTGCTCTACGCGGCGACCTATCAGCGGCGGCGCGCGGCGTGGGGGTTCAACGGCGGCGGAGCCGGCAGCGCGATTCATAAATCCAGTGATGGCGGCCGCACCTGGACGAAGCTCACCAACGGCATTCCGCCCGGCGACCTCGGCCGCATCGGCCTCGACGTCTACCGCTCGAATCCCAACATCCTCTATGCGCGCATCGAGCATCCGGGCGAGAGCGGCACCTACCGGTCGGATGACGCGGGGTTGACGTGGCGGAAGATGTCGGCCGTGAATCCGCGGCCGATGTACTTCAGTCAGATTCGCATCGATCCCAACAACGATCTCCGGATCTACGTGCTGGGCGTGCAGATTCACATCTCGGACGACGGCGGCAAGACCTTCATCGAGAACGGCGCCCTGCACTCGGACCATCACGCCATGTGGATCAACCCGGCGAACTCGAACCACATCATCGATGGCACCGACGGCGGACTCGGTATCAGCTACGACAAGGGCAAGACCTGGGAGGCCGTGTACAACATGGACCTCGGCCAGTTCTATCACGTGGCCTATGACATGGAGACGCCGTACAACGTCTGCGGCGGCCTGCAGGACAACTACACGTGGTGCGGGCCCAGCGCGGTACGCAGCCGAACCGGCATCGGCAACGACGAGTGGCGGACGATTCAGGGCGGCGATGGTTTCGAGGCGCAGATGGATCCGAAGGACCCGCGCACCATCTACGCCGAGTCGCAGGACGGCAACGTCGTCCGCGTCGATCGCTTGACCAACGAGCGAAAGGTGATCCGCCCGCAGCCGGCGCGCGGCGAGCCGCAGCTCCGCTGGAACTGGAACACCCCGATCGTCATCTCACCGCATGATTCGAACACCGTCTACGTGGGCGGCAATCGGGTGTTCAAGTCCACCGATCGCGGTCAGTCCTTCACCGCCATCAGTCCCGATCTGACGGAGTCCACCGATCGCGAAGGGCTCTCGCTGATGGGGGTCGTGGCCAAGGACATCAGGATCGCCAAGCACGACGGCGTGCAGTCGTTTGGCAACCTGGTGCAGCTCGTCGAGTCGCCCGTCCGTGCCGGTGTGCTCTACGCGGGCGCCGACGATGGCACGGTGTACGGCACGAAGGACGGCGGGAAGACGTGGACCAACCTGACGCAGCGGTTCACGACGCGGCCCAAGACCGCGTACGTCTCCGGTCTCGTCGCTTCGAAGTTCGACGAGAACACGGTCTACGTCTCGTTCGACAACCACACCAACGACGACTACGGCTCGTACGTGTACGGCAGCGTCGACGGCGGCGGCAACTTCCGATCGCTGAGCGAAGGCCTGCCCGGCGGGCAAGTCGTGGTCACGATCGCGGAGGATCCGAAGAACGCGAACGTGCTGTATGCGGGCACGGAATTCGGGTTGTACATCACCGTGGATCGCGGGGGGCGCTGGGAGCGGCTCCGTGCGGGGCTGCCGACCGTGCCCGTGCACGAACTGCAGGTCCATCCACGCGACAACGATCTGCTGGTCGCCACTCACGGACGCAGCGTGTGGATCCTCGACGATCTCACGCCGATTCAGCAGCTCGCGGAGGCGCGTCGCGCCGATGCGTTCCTCTTCGACCTCCGTCAAGCGATGCAATACAACCAGGCGAACGATCGTGGCTTCCTCTCCGACAAGCCGTTCTTCGGCAGAAATCCGACCTACGGGGCGCCGATCAGCTACTACTTGAAGGGCGAGGTCAAACAGCTCGCGTTGCGGATCCGTGATGGCGCCGGGACGCAGGTGCGTGAGATCACCGGCAACGACGTGCGCGACGCGCGCAAGGCCGGCATCAACCGCATCCACTGGGATCTCCGCCATCAGCCGTTGCCGCAGCCGACGACGCCGCAGCAGGGCGGGCCTGGTGGTGGCGGCGGTGGCTTCGGCGGCGGCGGTCTCAACGGGCCCAACGTCCTGCCCGGTGAATATCGCGTCACGCTGGTCGTCGACGGCAAGGACGTCGCGACCAAGTCGGTGCGTGTGCTGGGCGACACGGCGATGCAGATTACCGACGCCGATCGCAAGACGCTCCACGACACGGCGCTCGCGCTGCACGAGCTCCAGCGATCCGCGAACGAGGCGGCCGATTCCGTGACCGAGCTGGGACGGCAGTTCCAGGCGCTCGAGGGGTTGGCCAAAGGGTCGGGCGCGGAGGCGAAGGGGCCCATCGAAGAAGCCAGCAAACGACTCACCGAGCTGCGTCGACGGCTTGGTGTGCCTGCGCCTGGACAGCAAGGCGGAGGCGGTGGTGGTGGCGGCGGCTTCGGCGGAGGGCCGAACCCGAACGTGCGCGGCGTGATCGGCCAGGTCAAAGGGCAGATCATGGGATCGACGTCGCTCCCGACCGCTACCCAGCAGCGTCAGGTCACCGAGGCCCGCGAGGACCTTGCCAAGGTCATCGAGGACGTCAACGGTGTGATCACGACGTCGATGCCGGCGCTCTACAAACAGATCGGCGCGCAGCCGACGCCGCTGAAGCCGCTGCGGACGCTGACGACCGCGGGGCAATGATGCGTGGACGGCGAATCGATGCTCAGCGAACGATCAAGGTCGGGGCCACCGACGCGAATTGACCTTCGGCGAGCGTGACGCGCGTGGCACGAGGGGCGAGCGATTCGAGCAGCACCGGATCTTGCCACTCGTTTCCTTGCACCCAACTGAGCGCGGCGACGTGATACTCGCCGGGCGGCAGCCCGCTGACGCGGAACGTGCCGTCCGGCTGAGGCCGTGTCAACGCGACGAACCGCGACTGCGTATCCCAGCGTTCGCGCTCGACGGAGAAGACGACCGCTGCGTAGTCGATCAGCCGTTGACCGTTGACGTCGATCACGCCGCCGACCAGCTCGGTGATGTGGTTCGTGAGCACTACCTCGACGCCGGTCACCGCCCGGATCTTGTCGTCGAACGTCATCGGCGTATCGGTGACGTCCTCGCCATTCAGGTAGATGCCCTTCAGCGCCCAGCCCGTCGGCGCTCTGACCAGTCGGAGGCGTCGCGATCCGCTGAGGCCGGCCATCGTGAACGTCCCGTCATCGCGAATCGCCGCCCGAATCGGTGAGCCGCCGTTGAGCGGTGCGGAATCGACCTCGACCGGCACGGGCACCAGCTCGATGTTTCGTGGCCTGATGGCGCCACCCCCCATCAGCGTCACGCGGCCCGTGAGCGAGGCGCCCGGTGTCGTACGGAGCAGGAGATTCGGGATGTCGACGCCGTTCACGCTCACGAACTGCGACGCGAACTCCCCTTCGGTGAACCCGTTCACGCGCCCTCGATACACCTGCACCACGTATTCGCCCGGCGCGACGTTCTTGAACTCGAACGAACCGTCTGCATGCGTCCGCGCGCCGGATTGCATCGCGACGTTGCCGGATCGCTGGCTGGGACTCAACAGGATCCCGCCGTAGATCGGCGCGCCCGCGGCGCTGACGGCCTTGCCCGAGATGCGGGCGGTGCGCGCAGGCGTCAACGCGAAGTCGGTCCCGGCAGCATCTTGCGACACGTCGACGCTCACGGTGGCCGCCTGAGCGGCGTTCGCGGTGCCTGGGAAATACGTGGGCGCGTAGCCGCGCAGGTCGACCACTGGAGGTCCCGGAAACACGACCTGCCCGACGACGGCGCTGACGACATAACGTCCGGGCTGCAACCCGTAGATGCGGTAGCGTCCGAGATCGTTCGTCAGCCGCGGCGCGCCCGCCTCGACCAGCCGGCGTCGACCGCGCACGAACTCCATGCGCAACGCGCGCACGCTCGCGCCTTCGATTGGATCGCCGTTCTCGTCGACGATCCGGCCGACGATGGCACTCGGCCTCGGCAGCATGATGTCGACTCTGTCCAGCGTTTCCCCGAGGCTCACGCGAAGGGGCTGGCCAGGCTCACGCGGACGCCGTTGACCGAGCTCGATCCCCAGAAAGCCAGCCTTGCTGGCGGAGAGGCGGTATTCACCGGCCGGAAGGTCGGTGAACGCGAAGCTGCCGTCGAGCTCCGACTCGATGACCTGTGGTCGTCCCGCCGTCGTGGCCAGCGGCGCGAGCCGAACCCGTGCGCGCCCTAGGGGACGGCCATCCGCGCGGAGCACCCGCCCTTTGATCGTCGCGCTGGCCTCAGGCGCGAGAGCCGTGGCTCCCTGCTGTGCCTCGTGTGACGCCAGCGTCGCCAGCAGCGCAAGGATCAGCAGGCCGTTCATGGCGCGCTCACCAGACGCAGCGCCACGGTCCTCGTCTCGCTCTCGCCGAGCTCGAACGGCGTTGCATGCGGTCGAATGCTGTCGAGGAATGACGGGTCCGACCAGCCGACACCATCGACGTCGCTGAGTGCGGCAGCGAAATAGCGACCCGAGGGAAGATCGTCAATCGCGAACGTGCCGTGCTGATCCGCGCGCACCCACCGCAGCCACCTGCTGGGATCGGCCCAACGCGACCGATCGTCGGGGAAGACGAGCACGGAGTAGTCGGTCACGGTGGCGTGTTCCCGATCGACGACCGTGCCGCGCAGCTCGGGATAGGTGTCGGTGACGACGGCAGTGACGCCCGTCCAATGCTCGCCACCAGCGAACGTCACCGGTCCATCGAGCAGGTTCTGCCCCTTCAGCGTCAGCGACTTCAAGCGCACGCCGCCTGGCCCGCCACGCAGCCGGAATCGACGGGTGCCGATGAGGTCTGACATCGTGAACGTGTCGTCGCGGTTCACGGTCGCTGTCGCCCGCATCACACCCACGGAAGCGAGCGACTCGTCCTGCGGAATCGCTTCCAGCGTGATTCCGGCGGCCCGCGTCCGGCTGCTGCCCTCGAACACCATCCGTCCGCTGATGCGGCCTGGCGGCTTCGTGACGAGATTGATCGACAGATCGTCGCTGTCGGCGCTGACTGGCGTGAGGGCGATTCCCTGCGGCCCACGTACGAGAAGCATCCATTCGCCTCGAGCGACGTAGGCCCAACCGTACCCGTCTTCCACTCGTCCCGATCGGTTGAGCGCGCCGTAGCCGGATGTGGAGACCAGCGTAAAGTTCCCACCCGCCGGCTGTCCCAACGGATCGGTGACGCCGATGGTCAGGGTGGGCACGCGCGCCGGCGCGAGCATGACATCGATGGCGGACAGCTCTTCGCCGACGCGCACGGGGACCGCCTGCGCCTGCGCCAGGCTGGCTGTCCCAGGGTAGTAGGTCTCCGGCCACGGACTGCCGCCCTCCGTGGCTGCGTCAACCAAGAACATGCCGCTGCCTCCACTGGATCCCGACGACACTCTTACGACGTACCGGCCAGCCAGGAGTCCGCCGAGCCGGTATTCTCCGAGATCGTCGGTCTGCGTCGAGGCGGCCGACGCGAGCCTGAGCCGGCCGTTCGCGCCGAGCACGCGCCCCGCGGTGACGTTGATCCCCAGGAGCGGATCGCCCTGGTCGTCGACGATGCGTCCGGTGATCGCGGCGCCCTTCGGCAAACGAACGTCGATGCGCTCCGCGAGCCCGCCGGGAGCGAGCACGACGGGAATGGAGCGGTCGAGAAACCGCCGCGCCCCGAACGCCGTGGTCGCATACCCGGCCTTCGCAGCGGTGATGGAGTAGTGCCCGGCCGCAAGCGCACTGAACTCGAAGCGCCCATCCTCATCGGTCAGGACGGGGTCGCCATCATCGTCGGTCGCAGACAGGCTGACGCGGGCCTTGCGAATGGGCGAGCCGTCAGCGGCCGCGAGCACGCGGCCACGGATGGTGCCGGTGCGGACCTTGGACGGCGCGAGATCGCGTGGCGGGGCCTGGGCGCTGACGGTGACGACACCCAAGAGCACGATGGCCGCAGATCCCCACCGCATCTGGACGTACTATCACAACGGCACCCAGGATGAGCAGCTTCGATCGCGTCGTTGGCCTGGCACGCTCGCTGGCGATCTATCACGCCATTCCCGGGCGGCACCGCCGACTGCGTCGTCTCTATTCGCAGTTCGCCGGTCAGGGCGACCTGGTCTTCGATATCGGTGCGCACGTCGGCAATCACGTCCGTGGCTGTGTGGCGCTCGGGTGCCGCGTGGTGGCGATCGAGCCGCAGCCGGACTTCGCGCGCGTGCTGCGCACCTTGTTTGCCCGATCGCGTAACGTGGTCGTCCTCGAATCGGCGGTTGGCGCCACGGAGGGACGAGGCGCGCTCTCGATCAGCGAGCGGACGCCGACGGTGACCAGCCTTGCCGCTGATTGGCGGAGCGAGCGCACCCAGGAGCCCGGATTCGAGGGCGTGCGCTGGAATCGTCACATCGAAGTAGAGACCACGACACTCGACGCGCTGATCGCGCGGTTTGGCGTGCCGGCGTTCACGAAGATCGATGTCGAGGGCAGCGAGCCGGTCGTGCTGGCCGGACTCTCTCACCCCGTGCCGGCCTTGTGCTTCGAGTACCTTCCCGGCGCGCTCGACCAGGTGGAGGCGTGCCTGGCGCGGCTGCGTGCTCTCGGCCCTTATCGATTCAACTGGTCGGTCGGCGAGTCCTATCGCCTCGCCTCGCCAGCCTGGCTCGACGCCCAGACCCTGCTCGAGAGCCTGCAAGCCACGGCCGCCGACCAGCGATCGGGCGACGTGTTTGTTCAGCTACAAGGTGCCTAACTCGAGGCAATTAGAGCACGTTGCGAACTTGTACGTAGCGCAGGCCTTCAGGCCTTGTATCTCCCAAAACGAGTAGCATCACGCC
>DAINCF010000017.1:0-28493 GCA_036732565.1 Vicinamibacterales bacterium | reverse complement strand
TGTTGCCGTAGGCCATGTCCTGCACCGGGACGCCGTCGAAGAACGACGCGCTCTGGTTCGCCGTGCCGCCACCGATCTGGTAGTTGCCGGCGGCGAAGACGTTCTTGCCGGTCAGGCTGCCCTCGCTCAGCCCCTGCGGCACGACCGACGGCGCCAGCGAGATCAGGTTGAGGACGTTGCGGCCGTTGAGCGGGAGGTCCTGCACGGCGCGGCTGGCCACGACAGTGGCGACCGATCCGCTCTGCGTCTGCAGCAGCGGCGCTTCGCCGGTAACGGTGAGCGTTTCCGCGAGGGTGCCGAGCTCGAGCGTCGCCTCGATGCGCGGCGTCTGCTGCACGTTCACCGCGATCCCCTCGCGCATGAAGCGCTGGAACCCGGCGAGCTCGACCTCGAGCCGGTACGCGCCCGGGACCAGATTCACGAATCGGAAGGTGCCATCCTCAGCGCTGACGCCCTCGCGCCGCTCGTTGGTCCCCATGTTGGTCAGCACGACGGTGGCGCCTGGGATGATGCCGCCCTGGGCGTCCTTGACGACGCTGAGG
Organism: Vicinamibacterales bacterium; assembly: GCA_036732565.1. Classification (GTDB taxonomy): domain Bacteria; phylum Acidobacteriota; class Vicinamibacteria; order Vicinamibacterales; family UBA2999; genus JAIVJN01. The sequence continues at coordinate 27,951 of DAINCF010000017.1, read as the reverse complement.
AGTGAGCCGTAAAAGCTCTGGCCCATCGTGGGGGCGGCGGCCGAGAGCAGCATCGAGATCAACGCCACGAGCCGGGTCGAAACGACGAAGCGGTTTACCACACGCCCTCCTGGTTGGGATTGCGTAAACGTTCACGCCTAGCCTTTTCTTACAAAAGGCGCTCGATAATCGATTATCTTGTGAGTCTTGTCAACGCCAAACCTAATGTCCCCATAAGCTGGCGGCGGGCCGCCGACGGAAGCTCCAGAAACAGGCGAATTCTTCGCGTCCTCGACTGGTTCGGGGGTCTGGCTCGAGGAGATAACCGCCTCTCGAGCGGCGCATCGGCCCTTTACGGCGCTGTGCATAATATGCACAATGCATTGCGCCAATTTGGGCGGCACCCCATGCCGCGGACTGGAACCGGTCCCATCAGGGTGCTGGGCGCGGGACGCAAATGCCGGACTCTCGCCAGGATAGGAGTCAGGCAGGAGTTCGCCACGTCATGAGTCAGCCGCACACCCGAGCACTCGCCCTATTCCTGACTGCCGCTGTCATTGCATCGCTGAGTCCGGTTACGGCCGGCTCAGGCCTCGCCGCGGAACCTGGCGTCGCCGTGCTCGTCGTCGATACCGATCGCAAGGCTGGAATCATCGACCGGAACGTCTACGGGCAGTTTCTCGAGCACATCAACCACGCTGTCGTCGATGGACTGTTCGCGGAACAAATCCGCGGCGCCGGGTTCGAGGCGGAGGACTTTGCGACCTACTGGACCGCCTTCGGCTCCGCCGGGGCGGTACGGACTATCGATGTGCCGTTCGAGAAGGGGACCAAGAGCGTTCGGATCGCCGCGGGTCGCGCCGCTGCGGGCATCCGGCAGGACCGCGTCTACCTCCAGAGTGGCGTCGAGTACGCCGGCTCCGCGTGGCTGAAGGTCGAGGCCGGCGCGCCTCGCGTGTCCTTCCGGGTCCGTGGGTCCGATGGTGCGCAGCTGTGGGAGGCGCCGCTCGCGACGTCCGGTGCGGCGTGGCGCGAGGTGCCGATCTCGTTCAGCAGTCCGCGGACGGAGACCGCGGCGGTCGTCGAGATCGCGGCCAGCGGCACCGGCGCGGTGCTGGTCGACTTCGTCTCCCTGATGCGCGCCGATGTCCGTGCCAACGGCATGCTGCGTCCCGACCTGCTCGCCGCCCTGCGCGGACTCGCGCCGCCGTTCATCCGCTGGCCTGGCGGGTCGTTCGCCTCGACCTACCTGTGGAAGGACGGGATCGGGCCGCACGCATCGCGTACCTATCACCCGAACGTCATGTGGGGCGGCTACTCCGACTACTACGGGTTCGGCACCGACGAGTTCATGGGGCTCACGCGCCAGCTCGGGAGCGACGCCATGATCGTCCTGCCCGCCGCCAAGACCGATGCCGAGTCCGTGCAATACGCCATGGACTGGGTCCACTACCTGATCGATCCGCCGACGACGGAGTGGGGGGCGCGGCGCGCACGGAACGGGCATCCGGAGCCCTACGACGTCCGCTACTTCCAGATCGACAACGAGCCGATGAATAACGGCTTCACGGCGGAGCGGTATGCGGACGTCGTCAACGTCTACGGCAGCCGGCTCCGGCAGATCGCGCCCCGGGCGACGATCGTCGCGTGTGGGCAGAAGCGCTCGAACGACATGGGGTGGAGCCAGACGGTGATTGATCTCGCCGGCGACAACTTCGACGTGCTCGGCGTCCACAACTACGAGTACGAGAGCGATCGCTTCCAGACCGGCGTCCGGCGCATCGGCGACTACCTCGTGAAGCTCCGCGACTACGTGCGCGCGTCGGCGCACCCGGACATCAAGCTGGCGGTGCTCGAGTGGAATCTCAGCCGCACCTACGACTGGCGTGCCGGTCTGCACGCGGCGGGCAGCCTAATCCTCTACGAGACGCTGGGACCCGCGCTGACGATGACCGCGCCGGCCCTGCTGATGCGCAACACGACCGACGACCCGACGTGGACCGCGTTCATCTACCACGATCACGTCTCGTGGTTCCCCGGGGCTGGCTACGTCGTCGAGAAGCTGTTCCGCGAACACTACGCCGAAATCTACCTCGCCTCTGCGAGCGGTACTTTCCGCGACACCGACCGGCGTGTGCTGTTCGATGAGATCTCCACCGCGAAGCCCGAAGCCTGGCAGCCCGGCACCGTGGATGCCATCGCGACGGCCAGTGCGGACCGCCGGCGCATCGTGATCAAGGCCGTGAATTACGATGCCAGCCGGCACACGCTGCTCGCGCGGCTGCGCGGGGCACGAGTGCCGGCAGGGGCAACGGTCACGGTCCACACCATCAGCGCCCCGCCCACCGAGGCGGCGTCGCTGGCGGAGCCTGACAAGATCCGCCCGGTGCAGCGGACCATGACGTGGAGCCCGGACCTGACCATCGAACTCGAGCCTTACTCGGTGGCGGTGGTGGCGATCACAGCGCGGTGAGTGTGCGCCTCCACGGAAGAAACGTAACGCGACGGGCGGAGGGGCGTTCAGGTTCGCACGTGTGCGCCAAAACAAGATGATGGAAACTCTCTTCGGCGGGCCGAGGAAGGCGAGGCACGACGAGGCCTCGAAGAACTAGAAGCCGTGCGCGACTTCGCGGGGGCCGGCTAACGGGAAGCGTATGCCGAAACTGCATCATGCGCTGTTCGCGGTCGCCCTGGCCGGTGTCGCTTCCACGCTCGCCGCACCGGGCACGGCCCAGCAGGCGCGGCCACAAGGCCCGTGCGACATCTATGCGGCGGCGGGAACCCCTTGCGTCACCGCACACTCGACGGTGCGATCCTTGTCGTCGCGCTACGGCGGCCCGCTCTACCAGGTGAAGCACGCCGACGGACGGCTGCTGAATATCGGCGTCGTCGCCGGCGGCTTCGCCGATGCGGCGGCGCAAGATCGTTTCTGCGCGGGCGCGCTGTGTTACATCAACCGCATCTATGACCAGGCGGGCAAGGGCAATGATTTGATGCAGGCGCCGCCGGGCCCGCTCTATCCCGGGCCGGACAAGGGCGCCTTCGACGCGCAGCCCATCGCCGACATGGCGCCCATCTCCATCGGCGGCGGCCACAAGGCCTATGGCGTCTACATCATGCCGGGCATGGGTTTCCGCAACAACAATGCCCGGGACCTGCCGATCGACGACGAGCCCGCCGGCATCCACGCGGTGGTGGACGGCGAGCATTATTCCAACGGCTGCTGCTTCAATTACGGCAATGCCTCGACCAACGGACTGGCGGTCGGCACCGGCACGATGGAGAGCGTCTATTTCGGCACCTCCACCGGTTGGGGCAGCGGTTCGGGCACCGGCCCCTGGATCATGTCGGACATGGAGGCGGGGCTCTTCTCCGGCTACAACGCCCGCGTCAACGAAGCCAACCCCACAATCAACTGGCGTTTCGTTACGGGCGTGTTCGGCGGCGGCGGCCGGAATTTCTGGGAGCTGAAAGGCGGCAACGCGCAGAGCGGCGGTTTGCAGACCTTCTATGCCGGGGTGCGTCCCGGTTCCAAGGAGAACGGCGCCTATTACCCGATGCACAAGAAGGGCGCCATCCAGATGGGCAATGGCGGCGACAATGGCAATGGCTCGGCCGGCACCTTCTATGAGGGGGTGATGACAGCGGGCCATCCAGGCGACGGCGTCGCCGACAAGGTGCAGGCCAATATCGTGGCGGCGAAATACGATGTCGCGCGCCTGACCCAGACGCGGCTCACCAGCTTCACCCCGAATGCGGTCAAGGAAGTCACCGCGAGTTTCGTAAACACGAACGCGGCGGCGATGGACAATGTGCGCCTCACCGTCTCGCTGCCCGCCGGCTGGGCGGCGCGGGCTTCCGGCCCCGCCACGTTTGCCTCGGTGGCGCCGGGCGCATCCGTGCGCGCCACTCTTCAGGTCACCGCCCCGGCCCGCGCCAACATGGGCTTCCTGACGCTGCGCGCGGCTTGGAATGGCGGTGCCGATGTGAGCCAGCAGCGGGTGCGGAGCGTTGAGCCGATCAAGCTCAATGAAGTGCGGTTCGCCTCAGGCGGCAATGCCACCGACCAATTCATCGAGCTTCACAATGCGAGCCCCAGTCCAGTGGACATTTCGGGCTGGCGGCTGGTCAATACCCGCACCTGGTCGGCGCCGGGAACGCTAGCCATCATTCCCGCCGGCACGAAGATCGCGCCGAGCTCGCATTACCTTCTGGGTCTCGCCAATTCCGGCCTGGAGGGGCCGGCGGTGGCCGGCGCCACCACCGTCAATCTGCGCAGCACCGCCGACCTTTCGCCCGGTGCGGGGATCGACGTCGACGGCGAGAGCCGCATGGTCAAGAGCGCGGGAACCGCCGCCACGGCGCCGACCAAAGTGTTCATCAATGTCTCGACCGGGCCGTGGCTGGATTTCCCCGCCGGCACGACCAACCTGCCGGTGCACAGCGCCGAGGGGTTCGCCGTGGGCCAGAAGATCGGCATCGACTTGGGCGGCAACACCGAGATCGCCACTGTGACATCGGTAGGCAAGGCTGCGACCCAGACCACGCTGGCGGCCTCCTCCATGCCGGGGGCCACCAACATCAAGCTGACGGCGCTGGCCGATGTCAGCGACGGCGACACGTTGACCATTGGCACCGGCCAGCGCACGGAGCGGGCGGTGGTCGCCTCGGTCGGCACCGCGGGACCGGAAGGCACCGGCGTCACTCTGACGGCGCCGCTCAAACTGCCGCATACCTCCGGCGTCGATGTCTGGGGCAGGGGCACCGGCATCTCCTTCACACCTGCCACGCGCTTTGCCCATCGCAGCGGCGATGCGGTGCAGGCGCTGGGCAGCGGCGTGGTGCTCGACCGCCCGCTGGCCCGTGCCCATGCGTACGGCGCGCCGGTGCGTTATCGCGCCCTGGCCACCGAGGGCTATCAGGGTCCGGCGCCGCAAGCCTGGTTCGGCAGCACGCTTTTCATCACCGGCGGCGCCATCGAGTTGACCGACGCGTCCGGCGCGGTGGTGATGGACGCCATCGTCTATGGCTCGCAGCAGAGCAATTCCAGCGCGAACGGCTATATCACCAGGCCGGACCTGGCGACGTTGGAGGGAGTGCAGCAAGGGGGCGGCTGCATCGCCGTCGTGCCCGGCGCCGGCTCAGGCCCAGCCACCGCCAACATCGCGGCCGCCGTCGCTGCACCCGGAGCGCCCAATCGCAGCATCGGCCGCTTCCCCGACGGTCACGACACCGACAGTCTCTGCACCGACTTTGTGGTGCAGCCCGCCACTACCGTGCCGGAAGGCGCTGCCGCCGGAGCCACCAATATCAAAGTGACCGGCGTGGCGGAGTTCGCGCCTACCCAGACGGTGATGATCGGCAGCGGCCCGGCCGGCGAAAGCGCTGTCATCGCGTCGGTCGGCACGGCGGGCAGCACTCGCGCGGGCGCGGCGACCCAGGTGGGAGACGCCGTCATCCCCGTCGCCGCCACCGCCGGCTTCGTCGTGGGCCAGTCGATCACCATCGACAGCGGCGCGAACCAGGAAACCGCCACCATCGCCCAGGTGCAGGGCGGCCGCGGCGGCGCCCGTATCACCGTGACGGCGCCGCTCAAGATTGCCCATCCGTCAGATACGCTGCTGGCGGGGAGCGGCATCACGCTTACGACGCCGCTCGCCCGCGCCCATCCCCGCGGCGCGGTGGTGACGACGGACCTGCCGACGCCCGGCGCGACAAACAAATACGCCAACCCGCGCGCGGCCCGTTGACATGGCGAGGCCCTCCCGAACTGGCTCGAACGCTAGTGGCCGTGAGACTTCGCAAACGCATCCGCGACACTCGCGGCGCGAGCGAGTTCTTCGACTTGCTGGTGGAAGGCAACGAAACCGAAAATTGGCTGGGAGGCAGGGATTCGTGCCCACTCGCAACGAGCCGAAGGCGAGTTGCGGTGTGCCTGAGGACCTGACGAATAGCCAAGCCTCGCGAGGCGAGGCTATGGCTGGGTGTCTGGGACGATTTTCGCAACTTCTTGATCACCGCCGCATGACGCGCCGACAACGGCACACCTCCTCTGATCTGTTGAACGCTCGCGTGAGCGACCGTTTCTTGCGGTGTTCATGATCTGGCGGACCAGAACAGCGCCAGTTGGAACCGCATTGCCGATTGGCTGCGCCGCGTAGAGGTCTTGCGGGATGCGGCCTGATACGATCGCGCTCAGCCGTATGAGCAAAACCTTCGCTGCGCCACCCAGGATTCGTCGGATCGCCGCCCGCCGGGTCTACAAAGCACCCAGTGGCAAGCCTGTAGTCGTGACGCTTGGCGTGCCACAGCCTGTTCCCGGTTCGGACTGGGGCTGCCCCCTGCAGATTACGGGCCTGAACACGGCCTGGCGAAGGCCCAGATACGTGTTCGGCATCGACAGTTTTCAAGCGCTTCACCTCGCCATGCAGGACGCCGGGGTCTTGCTCGAGTCTGCGAGGCAGAAGCTAGAGTGGCTGGGCCAGACGGAGGACTTGGGCATGCCCAAGTTCCTGCCGGGGTTACCGAAGCCACACCAAGATCGCCTCGAAGCGATGGTCGAGCGCGAGGCGACCAAGTTCTGGCGGAGTGTCGAGCGCGCTCACAAGGCCAAGTCCGCGAAGCGCAGCAGGCGGTCTCACGCCGCTGGCAGACCCTGACGATGCGTTTCATTCGGTTCGTGCTCGCACGACGGCATCCCGACTCGGGGGTTGAGAATGGTACCTTCTCCCAGGCGTACGAGCTTCGGGATTCTCCTCACGTTGAAGCCGCGGCCCGAACCGCGCTGGCTGAGAACCTTGCGTGGTTTGAGAAGAACTTGGAAACGCCGACACGGTTCAACCGAACCAAATCGAAGGGTTTCTATCGTCGAAAGACGCGCGGAATCGCCTGGTTCAAGGACACCGCTACGGAACATCTGGCCCGCATGCGCGAGATCAAGAATATTCTTGAACGCTATGGGCATCCCGTCGTGCTGCTGGCCGAGGCCCGTGTTGGATAGGTAATCTACGACGACGCATTCGAGGTCGTCGCGGAGCCTTTCGCAGACACGCAGACCGCTTAACGTTCAAGAGGCTCTGCCCAGCGCCGTTCGAACCAGGTCGCATGGAGGCACGTCGAAGCAGCTACAGGCAGTCGGGCTCGAACGTTCTACGAACGTCGAGACCGTCCGAGCCCGATGCCCACGAGTACGACCGCGAGTGCCGTTTTAGAGCTATCAGGAAGAGTCGCCGTCGCCACAGCCTCTCGGACAAGTGCGAACCGATTCCGTTTTCCCCCAAGGGCGCGTTCACAAAGGCAGGAAGCGCACTTGTCCCTCCCACTCCTCATGAACACTGCCTTCGGCGAGAAGCACGAGATCCTCGATCGTTGAGCCGATTGGCCCGATTGAGCGAGCGGCAAAGACGCCCGGCATCGGCCGGCCAGAGGCGACGAGCTCGAAGGCAAAGCTGACCAACGTCGAGATGTCGTGAGTCAGTACGATTCGGCCTTCACGCGCTGCCCATTCGAGGACTGCAGGGTCGCCAGCCGCCGGACAGACCAGCATCCTGAACGCGCACAATGTCGAGGTCGGGGAGACGCCGAAGAAGACCACGGACAATGTCGGCGTTGAAGTTCTCGTCCGCTGCGAGGCGAAGCATCGGACGAACGGCCTACTTGCGCCTGGCCAGCAGTCGTTCCCTGATTCCTGCCGAAGGTAATCGGCGCTCGGCTTCTCCCCGGACGCGCTCGGCGAGCGCCTCGCGCTCCTTCAGGTAGGCGTCGACTTCAGGCTTGTGCCGAAGGTAGTAGGTGATGACGGAGTACACATCGACCAGCGGAACCGTTGGGTACTGCTGTGCGATTTCCTCGGCCGTCGCGCCAGTCTCGAACGCGTCGACGATGGTTTCGAGCGTGACCCAGGTACGCGCTACGCGCACGACGCCGTGGTCATCGGTGTGGATGGGCACCCGCTCGAGGACATTCGTCGCGTTCATGCTGAGACCCTGCTCGAATTATACGCGGGCTCTCTCCCGTGGCCCGCTGCCCCCTGCGAGAACCGCCTTGATGGACAACAGGGTAGACAATGGCTCGGGAGCCGCTTATCTACCCTGAGCGGTCACGCCGAACGCCCGTTCTGAGCCCGAACAGACAGCGGCTCATAGAGGGGCCAGTGACCCGGGAGGCTTTCGTCACCCAGCCGTTCGATGCGCGAAGCCTTTCTGGTTGAGCACGATGGCGACGCCCCGTGCGGCGCACGTCGTTCGCCGGCCGCATCTTGCGCGCAGCTCTCGCCGACGAACCGGCGGCGTTCTGAGCCGCCGGCCCGCACGGTCAACACGACGAATCGGGGCGTGAGCGACCCCCGAATTCGTAACCGCACCGGCTTTCAGCTACTTGCAGCCGATTGACGGCGGGAATGAAGGTTTGGTGGACCAGACCGGGATCGTGCCGGTTAGGCGAGCCGAAGGCGACGCCGATCTGCCTGAGCTCGGGATGGTCCAAGCAACTGAGCGAAGCGAAGTTGGTGGACCAGACTTTCGACAGTTCGAACCCGTTGTTAAGTTGGTTGGGCCAGATCGACGCACTGAAAGCAGACGCCTACTCGAGTCTGTTCTGATCACCCCTTCAGCGGGCGTGGTGGCGCGCAATGGTTTCCGCGTCGAGGCGCAGAAAACGAGCGGCGTTGTCGTAGAGGATAGCTCGGCGCTGCGTCTCCGTGAGCCACGCGATATTTTCAAGACGCCGCAGGATCGGCGCGGCGGGCCTGGTGTCGGAGCCGAACATGATGCGGTCGCCGAAGCCGCCGGTGATCAGTCGCTTGAGTTCCGCTTCGTGAGTCTCCGCCGGAGCAACACTGTTCAAGATGCTCATGTCGAAATAGACCGTTGCGTGCTCCTTCAGCAATGCATCAATCTCGGCGTTGAAGGGCAATAGGTCCGGACCGCCCGTGCCGACATGCTGCAGCAGGATTCTGAGGCCACGGTGACGCTTGAGCACCGGACCGAGCAGGGCGGGGTTGCCCATTTCAGCATTGAAGGCGGGCCCGCGGAGGCCCGATGCAGGCCCCGGGCCGCGATTGATGTGCACCGTGACCGGCACGTCGTATTTCGCGGCCAATTGCCAATACGGCGTCATCCTTGCATCGTCAGGGTGCACACCCGCGTAGACAAACAGCATTTCGCCGAGAATGCCAATCTTGCCGGCAGTGATTTCTCGCTCGAGCCAGGTGAGATCAGGCCACCCTTTAGTCTCGGCGAAACAACGATAGAAGGGTTCTTGGCGAGTCTCTGGGCACGGCATCGCCGGCCCGCCGATGAACCGTCCGGGCGCCGCCTCCAGCCACCCCTGCACGTCTCCCGGCTCATTGATGTGCAACAGGGACAGCACGATGCCTTCCGCGTCCATGTCCGCAAGAAGCGCGGCGCGCTCCCCGGCGTCACTGGTGCCTGGCCAAGAAGCATGCCTATGCACGTCAATGATCGGCTGGCGTGGAGGATGCTGAGCGGCGGCTGATGCCCACAGCGCGGAGCACATTAAAGCGATTGCCGAAAGGCGCATCCGTCGGTTCTCAGCTTGAGACGATGACTCTGAATCCCCCGTAGGTCATCCGCTTCATGGCGAAGGGCATGTCGGTCGGCTGACTCGGCTCCTTCATCATCTGCATGACCTTCGCGTTGACGCGATCGCGGTGCGCACGCGACTTGTAGAGGATGTAGGAGAACACGACGGTCTCGCCCGGCTTGAGCTTCATCACCGTCGCAAAGGGCGTCGTGCCCCATTTCGCCTTGATGTCGTCGGCGACGCACTCTTTGTAGTCGAGGGCGCCGAGCTTCATCCACATCTTCTTTCCCTCGCGCGCCATCTTCACGTAGGTCTTCATCTTGTTGCGCGGAACCGCGATCACGAAGCCGTCGACGTAGGCCATCACTACCTCCGCGATAAGACTATCGCCTGTGGACTGCTCGCGTCACGTGTCTCGCATCGCGGAGCTCCGCCAGACCTCGGTGCTCACAGCGTGCGGCTGGTCCTCAGAACCCCTCCCTCGAGCTAGCTCTCGGCCGCGCGGAACATTGCGGGAGTCAGCTTGCATTGCCAGCGCCAAGGCTGTGGTGTTGATGGGAACACTGCGCACGACGTCCGAAATCGAGGCTGCGACCGAGGGCGATGATGGACCCGTGGAGGTTGCGATGAAGTACGGTCTCGCCTGGCTGATCGGTATTCCGTTACCCTTAATCGTGCCCGACGTACGTGATTCTCCATCCGGGCACGTCTGAGCCGACATGCGCGTCGCCTTTTTGGAGTCAACCGTGACCCTCGTCCGCCTCGTCGTCATCCTTGCCCTGCTGTCGCCGTTGCTCGCCCAGGCACAGCAGCCGGCCGTTCGTCAGACGCTCGTGCAGCAGGTGCGCGGCGAAATCGCGAAGCGCGACTTCAACGCCGCGAGCGCCATCCTTGCTGAGCATCGCGGCCGTCAAGGCGTCACACCCGAATGGCTCGAGGCGCATTCGTGGATCGGCCGCGGCTACCTCTCCGCCACACGTCTCGACGATGCCGAGCGCTCGGCGCAAGAGACCTATGCGCTCGCGGCCGGCCTGTTGAAGACCCGGCGGATGGACGCGGAGCCGCGGCTCCCGATCGCCTACGGCGCGGCGGTCGAGGTCCTGGCGCAGATCAGCGCGCAGCGCGGCGCCCGCACGGACGCGATCGTCATGCTGGAGCGCGAGCTCGAGAGGCACGGGAAGACGTCGATCGCCAAGCGCGTGCAAAAGAACATCAACCTCCTGACCCTCGAAGGCTCGAAGGCTCCGGCGCTCGTCGCCAGCGACTACCTCGGTTCTACACCGCCGTCCCTGGACGCGCTGAAGGGACAGGCCCTGCTGCTCTTCTTCTGGGCGCACTGGTGCTCCGACTGCAAGCGCATGGGCTCCGTCATCGCCGCGCTCGACAAGCAGTACGGCGACAAGGGCCTGACGGTCGTCGCTCCCACGCAACGCTACGGCTACGTGGCAGGCGGCAAAGACGCGCCTCCCGACGAAGAGAAGCGCTACATCGACCAGATACGTCAGGCATCGTTCCCGGTCCTCCTCGACCAACCGGTGCCGCTCGACGAGGCCAATCACCTACGCTACGGCGTGAGCAGCACACCCACCGTCGTGCTCGTCGATCGCGCGGGCATCATCAGGCTCTATCATCCGGGGCAGATGACACTCGAAGAGCTCCAGCCTCGCGTCGACGAACTGCTGCGCTCGCGGGCATCGGCACAGCGCTGACACGCGAGACTCGCGACGGTGTACCAGCTGACCGATGGTTGAGGCGCGCGGACGCCTTGGCCCGGATGGTCCAACCAAGTTCGTGGAGCGATCTTGACGGGTGACGCCCCGGGATCGTGCCTAAGCTCGGGATGCTCTAACCAACTTCGCGAAGCGAAGTTGGTGGCCCAGATTTGTCCCAGATGGAACCGGGTGGCCGTTTGGCTCAGGGAGGCCGAGGGCTTCTCGTGGCCGCGGTGAAGACGGGCCCGTTCGGCGTTCAGCGCGGGCGACCCGATCAAGCTCCTCGATGCAAGGTATTTCGTTGGCGCACGGCCAATCGCGCCTACGACGTCGCTCCCGATCGCCAACGCTTCTTGATGATCAAGGACGGCACCGCCGGCCAGGGGCAGAACGCGCCACCTGGGAGCATGGTCGTGGTGCTCAACTGATTCGAGGAGTTGAAGGCGCGGCTACCGACCCGATAGGTTCGCCGTACGCCCGCAGGAGGCGTTTGTTCGGTCGCGGGCGGAAGGCAGCGCCATGAGGGGACCGTGGTCTGTTCGAGCTATGCTGGAGCGACGGAGAGAACATGCTGACGGCACTCCCACTTTATCTTGCGTTTCTCGGCACGGCTGTCGCGCTGCTCGCGGTGGCTCTGACCGCTTACCTCATGGTGACGCCCCACCACGAGATCCGGTTGATCCGCGGCGGCAATCGGGCGGCGGCGTGCAGCTTTGGCGGAACGGCCATCGGCATGGCGATCGTGCTGTACTCCACCGCTTCGAGCACGTTTGAAGTCCTTGAACTTGCGGTGTGGGGCGGGATTGGCCTCCTCGGCCAGCTCCTGGTGTTTCTTGTCGTCTCGATGATGGTGCCAAAGTTGAGACAGGGTATCGAGGCCGATAACGTGGCCTATGGCATCCTCCTGGGCGCTCTCTCCATCGCCATGGGTATTTTGAACGCCGGAGCGCTGAGCGCGTGAGAGAGAAGGACTGAACATGCGCAAATCAAAATACGTGAGCTTATTGTTGGCCGGGGCCACCGCGACGACGCTTGTTGCGTGCGGTCAGAAGAAGGGCGGGGACTGGGGCGAGGATTCGACGCTCTACGGCGATAGCGCGGCGTGCGCGCGCGACATGGACAGCGGCGTCTGTAGCGAGGCGTATCGGGCGGCGAAGGATGAACACGCCAAACAGGCGCCGAAGTTTGCCACCCAGGCCGAATGTGAAGCGGCCGGCTACACGCAGTGCGATACCACCGAGGTCAGAACCGCTGACGGCGGTTCTCGCAGCATGTTCATGCCGATGATGATGGGCTTTATGATGGGCCGCATGCTCGGCGGCATGGGCGGCGGTTTTCCCGCGCGCCCGGTCTACGGCGACCGGAATGGCTATCTCCACGCCAACGGCCAGAACGTCGGGCGTGTCGCGCCCGGCACAACGTCGCTTGGCCCCAACGGGATCGCGATGCGCACCGCGCGCGGCGGCTTTGGCTCCAGCGCACGCTCTTCCGGCGGCGGTTCATAGCAGGTGGAGCGTGTCGCCGTTTCGCCCCGTCCCGATTGGCAGGCGAAAGTCGAGGCGCTCGGGTTCGATTGGCATTCGGCGCCAAGCCCTGAAGACCCTGTCGGCCGGTATTGGGACGAAAGTGCGTATTGGCGCCTGACGGTCGACGAAGTCGATCTTCTTGAAGCCGCGACCACCGAATTGCACGGGATGTGCGTGGCGGCTACGGGACAGGCACTCGCGCGCGGCCTCTTGCCAGGTTTCGGCTTCAAGCCCGACGCCATCGCCCTCATCGAGGACTCCTGGCGGCGCCGGGACGACGATCAACCAAGCCTCTATGGCCGGTTTGATTTCGCATTTGGCGGTGCGGGCGTCGGCGACGGCCAGCCCAAGATGCTCGAATACAACGCCGAGACGCCGACCGGCCTCTACGAAGCGGCGGTGGTGCAGTGGACCTGGCTCGAGGAACGCTTTCCTGACAGCGATCAGTTCAACTCGTTGCATGAAGGGTTGGTGGCCGCATGGGGCAAGCTGAAAGGCGGCCTCACCCGCACCAATCTTGAATCGCCACCGGTGCATTTCACCTGTCTGATGCCCCACGCCGAGGACGAAGGCACGCTCCGCTACATGCTCGATACGGCGCTTGAGGCCGGTCTTGCGGCCAAGACCATCGCGGTCTCTGATGTCGGCTGGTCCGCGCCGGTCGAGGCCGGCGATGTGGCGCGCGATGTGGCGTCTTACGGGCGTTTCGTCGACCTCGAAGACACGCCAATCACTACTCTTTTCAAGATCGTACCGTTGGACTGGCTATTGGCGGACGAGTTCGGCGCTCATTTGAGTCAGGCAACGATGCAGCGACAGCTCACGGTCATCGAGCCGGCCTGGAAGATGGTCGCTGCCAACAAGGCGATCCTTGCTGTGCTGTGGGAAATGTATCCCGGTCATCCCCATCTTCTGCCGGCCTTCATGGACAGGCGCGCGTTCGAGCCTGGAGCGACGGTGGTCGCAAAGCCGCTCTTGGGGCGTGAGGGCGCGAACATCTCGATTACGGTTCTTGGCGAGAGCGGGGCGCCCGACGGGGCGCCGCTCGCAACGAGCGGCGGCACCTATGGTGAAGAAGGCTATGTCTATCAGGCACATGCGCCGCTCGCCACCGCGTCCGGATCCGACGGGACGACCAATTACGCCGTGATTGGCAGCTGGGTGATCGACGGAGTCAGCCGCGGCCTCGGCATTCGCGAGGAGGCCGGCCTGATTACGCACAATCGCAGCCGGTTCGTGCCGCATCTGTTCTAAAAGGGCGCGATGTCGTTCACTGGTGACCCGTTCACTCCTGCCTGAGCGTCTTCATCGGATCCAGACGCGCCGGGACGACTGCCCTGGGAGATCGAAGGGTCAGTCAACGTTTGGGGCGTCAAGGCGCTGAGAACGGCGGGATTTTTTGCTGAGGTTGGTACCAGAACCGCGCGAGTTGGAACCAAGTCGCCGCATGGCTGATTGAGCTTCAGGCAGTTCGGCAAGGCTCACCGTGCGCCGGCTAGTCTAACGGTGTCACCTGTTTACAGAGAGGAGTTCATCCGGATCGTAGACGATGCCTCCCTTGATCACCCGGTGTACCTTCATGATGTTGCGAATGTCTGTCAGCGGGTTGGCATCGAGGACGACCAAATCGGCCAGCTTGTTCGCCTCGACGGTGCCGAGATCCGCTTCGCGGCCGAGAGCTTTGGCCGGGTTCATGGTTGCCGCCCGCAGCGCTTCTCCTGAAGAGAATCCGGCTTCGGTGAGCAGCACGAGTTCCATCTGACTGGAGATGCCTAAGAGCACGCCTGTGACACCTGTATCCGTTCCAGCCAGGACGGGAACGCCGGCGTCAAGAAGCCGGCGAGCGTTTGCTCTGGCGTGGGCGAGGTTCTCCGCAGGAAAAGTGCCGAACAAGGCGTGATAGGTTCGCGCGCCATCCGCGCTCCGATAACGTTCGTATACTTCGTTCGGCACGATGTGGCGTGCATCGGCGGCTGCCAGCTTCTGCATCCAGGCCGAGACGTCGGTGAAAGCCGTATACAGCGACAGCGTCGTCGTGTACGTCGCACTGTTCTTGCGCATCAGTTGAATGAATTCGTCATCGATTGGTGCGTCGGCGATCGAATGCACCAGGCCATCGACGCCGGCCTTCAGCGCTTCCTTCGCGTGCCAGAGCGTCGGCGCGTGGACATGCGCTTTGAGCCCAAGACGATGTGCTTCGTCGACAATCGCCCGCATGATGGCAGGTTCCATAACCGCGAGAGGCGGCCTTCCTGTGTGAGCTTGGTCCGAGTAGGTCAGCTTGATGCCGTCTACGCCGGCAACCTGCAACTCGCGCACGTTTGCCCGTGCCTCGTCCACGGACGCGGGCAGGTAGCCGCCGAATCTCGGCTGCGAGGCGTGGCCACCGGCTACCGAGCTCCCACGGCCAACCCCGAAGTAGCGGGCGAATGGGGCGGCATCATTGGCGCGGCTCGCACGCAGCTCCGCATGTTCCCGGAGATTGGGATTTGAGGTCGCAAACACGGAAGTAAACCCCAACCCAAGCATCTGGGCGAGGTAGCCGCGCCCATCACGCGACGTTTCGCGCCCATTGCGGTCGGGCGGTCCGGGCATCGCGGCTCCGGGGCCGAGATGGTTGTGCATGTCGACGAGGCCCGGAATGACGAACTTTCCAGTCAGCTCCAGTGTGCGTGTGCCGGATGGCGCGCGCATCGCTGTGGCGCGTTCAACTGCTGCGATTCGGTTTGCTTGAATCAGCACCGCCATGTCGTCAAGGGCAATGCCCTTCGTTACGTCAACAACCGTGACGTGATTCAGCACGATTGCGTCAGGCGAAGGTCCTTGGGCCGTGACCAAGGCGGGCGTCGTCAACGCAAACAAGAACAGCAGCCTTCTCATTCATCCTCCCACAGCGGATACACGCCAACGGCGGTGTCGCTGCGTGTTTCCCGCGGTCGGCGGCATTATCAACCCGATCGCGGTCAATGTGCGACGAACCGCTTCGACAGGGCACGACCGTCGCGCAAGGCCTTCGCAACGGCGCTCTCCGTGGGACCGGCGATCCAGTCGAGTGACCAGGCAGCCAGCAGGGCGTTGACTTCGGCGGGAGTCACCGCCCAAGGAGTTGAATCATTCCGGCCGACGAGCGCCACGCTCCGTGAAAGAGGTGCGATGAGAAAAGCGGCTTCGTCGCGCAGGCAGCAAGGCGGTACATCGAGGCACTCGGGCACGCCCCAACCGACGGGTCGGTCCCCGATGACGAAGTACTGCCCTTGGGGTGGTCGCAGCGTGAACCAGCGCAGGCGAGGGAACCACCTGACCCG
Organism: Vicinamibacterales bacterium; assembly: GCA_036732565.1. Taxonomy (GTDB): domain Bacteria; phylum Acidobacteriota; class Vicinamibacteria; order Vicinamibacterales; family UBA2999; genus JAIVJN01. The sequence goes on along the minus strand of DAINCF010000017.1, from coordinate 11,886 downwards.
AAAGTAGTAGGCCTGGATGTGAACGCTCTCCAAGAAATTCGACTGTTCGGTGGAGTCCGGAATCCACCCATCATCAAGGAACTCGTCCGCGGCCTCACTTGAGAGCTCGCGTCGCTCGCCCAGCATGGGGTGAAGCATGGGGTGACTGGTCAGCTGTCGAGCCGACCCACAGCCAGGGATCGGGCGCGCCGGTTGATGCGGGGTCGCAGAATGCCGAGAGATGAAATCTCGACACGTAGTGCTGGCGAGACATGCCTACGCAACATGCAGGTGCAGTTCGCTGACGATTCTCTCCACGCTGTCTGAATCGCCTTGGGCGAGAAGCCCCTTGATATCGTCGAAGGTCTTGATAGTGCAGAACTGTTTCGTCGGCGTGACGTACACGACCACCGGCTTGTGATCGCGGGACAGGTTGACGACATTGTTCACGGTGCCCTTGCTCTTGCCGTCCCAGAGCATGAGCCCGTACTGACGGTACGAAGTTCCTGATCAGGTCGGAAATACTGGTCGGCGCTTCCCGCACCGTCAGTGTGATCACGAACGCCCTGTCGAAGCGTCCGCTCAGATAGTAGATCCCGCACCGCCTCCTAGGCGGTCCAATCTGGCCATTCACGCCGACGTCCGTCGTTCAGGTGCGTCGTTGTCTGACGAGTTATCGGTGGGGCTTTGCGAGAGCAACAACTCGACCTCATTGGCTGCGGGGAGTTGCGCCGCCGTCCAGAGGAACTCCAAATTCGGCGGGTTGCACGCCCCTGATTGGCCCTGAGACGCGCCACAACCGGTCGACTCCCGAACAGTATCAACTGTATGTATTTCAATACATATGACCTCTGTGCCATAATAAGCTAGTGCCGCCGTGGAGCGTCGACCTGCATGCGGAGTTCGTTCCCGAGTGCGAGGCCTTGCCGGAAGCGGTCCAGGACGAGCTGCTGGCCCACATCGCCGTTCTTGAAACCTTTGGACCGCAGCTCGGGCGTCCACGCGTCGACACACTGAATGGTTCGCGGCACAAGAATATGAAGGAGTTGCGTTTCGACTCCGACAACGGTGTCTGGCGGTTCGCCTTCGCTTTCGATCCGAAGCGGACAGCGATCGTACTTTGCGGTGGCGACAAGTCCGGCGGTAGTGAGCAGCGGTTCTATCGTCAACTCATCGCGAAGGCCGACGGACGTTTCGATGCCCACATTGCCGACCTGAAGACGCGAGAGACGAAGAAGAGAGACAAGCAACGATCATGAAGAATCTCGATCGCATTCGAAAGCAATTGAATCCCGCTCGCCGCAAGAAGATCAAGGCACGTGCCGCGGCGCTCATTTCTGAAGAGAGAACGCTTCAGGAGCTGCGGCACGCGCACAAGTTGACGCAGAAGCGAATGGCTGAAGTCCTCGGCATCGGCCAAGACAGCGTGTCGCGACTCGAACAGCGGAGCGATCTTCTGATTTCGACGCTGCGCGGCTACGTCGAAGCCATGGGCGGCCGCCTGTCGCTGATCGCAGAGTTTCCGAATCAGGACCCGGTCGTCCTGGCCGGACTCGCAGCCATTGAGTCGACGAAAACCGATGGTTGACGGCGATTCCAAACCCTTGTCGATCGAGCACTGTCGCGAACTGCTTGGCACCGAAGACAGCGGCCTCTCCGACGAAGAGATCGAAGCAATTCGGGTTCAGACCGACGCGTGGGCACACGTACTCCTCGACATCTATCTCGACCAACAGCGGCAGGAACGGGTTCGCGAGGTCGCGACAACTGAACGCGGTTCGATCCCGGTCTGGTCAGAAAATGGATCTCGTCTGAAATCAGACTCTTAGCTGAAACCGAATTTCAAGAGATCGAACCGCTTAACCTTCGCGCCTGCATGCGCTTGCGGGGATTAGGAAGTATGGTGGACCAGACCGGCGTGAGTTGGAACCGATTGACGAGGTGACTGAAACTGAACTCACGCGGAGATGGTGCTCGAAGCTGGGCTGACGACGGCTGCCAAGGCCCAACCGATCGCGCGCGGCGTACAGGCGCTGTGGTCATCTCACCGGAGGTGACGGCCGATCGCCGTGTCACGTTCCGCCTTCCGGCGCCGGACGCAAAGGTGGCGACGGTCTCCCGTGATTTCGGTCCCGACACCGAACTGCGCAACGGGGGACGACGGCGTGTGGAGCGTGACCATCGGCCCGCTCGATTCGGAGATGTACGTTTACTACTTCACCGTGGACGGCGTCCGGCTCACCGATCCGAACAACTCACCGGTGAAGATCGGCTACGTCACCACGACGACGACCAGCGTGCTGATGGTCCCAAGTCCCCAACCCGCGTTCTATGACGTCCAGGACGTACCGCACGGCGAGATTCGCACGCTCCTCTACCGGTCCAAGTCGAATGGCGTGACCCGCGAACTGAACGTCTAGGTTCCCCCGGGCTACGACCAGGCGCGCGGCAACGGAAGCATTTTGAATGGGCTCGCTTGCAGAGACGATGCCGCTCCCGCCCCAGAGCGATCGCTGTCGGCCGTCGAACACGCACGACTAATGGGGCGCGAGTTCGGAGGCCTGGCGCAGGGCTTCGATGAGGCTGCGCTCGTCGGCCACGCCTTTCCCCGCGATGTCGAAGGCGGTGCCATGGTCTACCGAGGTCCGGACCACGGGGAGCCCGATGGTGATGTTCACACCAGACTCCAGCCCCAGGACCTTGACCGGGCCATGGCCCTGGTCGTGGTACATCGCGACCACGATGTCGAAGTCGCCGCGCGCCGCCAGGAAGAACAACGTGTCGGCCGGCAGCGGGCCCGTGACGTCGATGCCGCGCGCCTGCGCGTTCGTCACTGCGGGCGCGATCTTGCTGGCTTCCTCGCCGCGGCCGAAGAGGCCGTTCTCGCCGGCATGAGGATTGATGCCGCAGACACCGATGCGCGGATTGGCGATGCCGGCCTTGCGGAGGGTGTCGTAAGCGCGGCCGATGACCCGCTCCACCAGCGCGGCGTCGATGCGCTCGATGGCGTCCAGCAGCCCCATGTGCGTGGTCACGTGGATGACGCGCATCTTCGGCGTCGTCAGCATCATCGACACTTCCGGCGTGCCGGTCAGCGCGGCCAGCAGCTCCGTGTGCCCGGGATATCTGTGCCCTGCGGCATGCAGCGCTTCCTTGCTGAGCGGCGCGGTGCAGATGGCCTGCGCCCCTCCTGATTCCACGATCCGCACCGCCCGCTCGACGAAGCGGTACGCGGCCTCGCCGGCGACCGCCGCAGTGCGGCCGAAGGGCAGGTCCGGAGGCACCAGCGGCAGATCGATGCACTGCACCCGGCCCTGGCCGAAGATCGCGTCCGCCGGCTCGCGCCGGCTGTCGATCGGTAGCCGCGCGCCGACGATGTCGCCGACGTGACGGAGACGCGCGGCATCACCCACCACCAGCGGCCGGCAGAAGGTGTGCACCCACGGACCCGCGAGTGCCTTCATGATAATCTCGGGACCGATTCCCGCGGCATCTCCCATGGTGATGGCGATGGTCGGCAGCGTCATGCGTTCCGTCTGAGCTCGTTCAGGGTGTCGAGGCAGCGGCGCAGACTCTCTTCGTCGCCGAAGGCGCCCGGCTTCGTGACGACGGGCACTTCGACCGGGCCGCGTGTCATGCCCAGCGCGATGCCCGGCTCGAGTTCCTCGAGCAGCCTGATCCCGTAAACGTTGCACCGCGCCAGCAGCGCCGTCGCCGTCTCCCCGCCGGTGACGATGAGGGCACCCATCTGCTCCAGGGCGAAGGCCAGCGACGCGGCGAAGCGGCGTGCGTAGCGCGAGTCGAGGGCGCCGCCGGCGACGTCGGGAGTGTCGAGCAGCGCCACGACGGTCTCGCCGCGATTGAGGCGCGCGCCGATGCTCATGGCGACCTGTCCATCGCCAGGTATGCTGCCGGCCAGGCCGACCGGTATGACTCGCACGAGGTCCATGCCTTCACTCGCCGCCAGGCGCCGCGCGGCCTCGCGCGACACCTGCGCCGGCGTTCCGACGGCCACCAGCGTGCCGCGCGATGTCGGGTCGAGTATGACACGGGCCCTGGGCCTGCCGGGCGCGGAGCGGGCGAGCGCATTGGCCAGGCCCGCGGTGCCGACGAAGAAGCCCGGTGGGAACTCGCGAGCCGCGGCGACGAGGTGCCCGAGATCCTCATCGGTTTCGGAATCACTGACCAGAATCGTGCCCGGCCACTGATCGGACGCGGCCGCGCTCGCGAATGTGCCGCGGATCACGGACGCCTCGCCGCGCAGTTCCGCCAGCGGCAGCATGATGGCGCGCAGCCCGGCGGACCGGACCATGGTGGCGAGATTGGCGTCGGGATAGCTGTGCTCGCGCTTCCAGATGACACTGTCTTCTAGTGGCGTGCCATCGACGAACACGCGACCGCCGCGAGTGGTCCGGCGCATGGCTGGGTTGGCCGGCGCGAGCAGTCCCCACGACGGGCGGCCGTGCTCGCGCAACGCGGCCGAGACCGCCGCGATCTCCAGGGCCGGATGGCCGCGGAGCGTGGAATCGATCTTCTTGAACAGCGACTGCCCCGCGTGCCAGCGCTGCACCGCGTCGCGATGACGTACGGCGGCCTCGGCCGCGGATGACGCACGGCTGTCGAGGTTCAGCGCCTGCACCGCGGTGCCGTCGGCGAGCGACGTGTCGCCCCAGTGCACGTCGGTGTCGTGGCCGCGGCATGCAAACGCCACGGCCGCATCGGCGGCACCGGTGAGATCGTCGGCGAGGATGAGCCAACGCGGGTTCACGTCTGGCCCACCCGTTTCGCCGTCCAGGCCGTGAGCAGCGGGACCACGATGGCCGTGATCACCACGCACGCCGCGACCAGCACGGTGGCCTGCGCAGCGGCATCGGCATAGGCGGGGTTGGCGCTGGCGACGATCGCGGGCACGGCCACCGCATTGCCCGCGGTTGACGAGGCGGCTACTCCCGCCACACCCGTGCCCCCGGTGAGGCGGTCGGCCAAGAACAGGGGGATGCCGGTCACGACCACCACCGCCAGGCCCAGCCCCACGCCCAACAACCCGGCCTGCCACACCTTCGCAAGATCGAGACTGGCGCCGAGCGCGAACGCGAAGAACGGAATCAGCACCGGCATGCCGCGCCGCAGGAACTCACGCATCTCGCGATCGAGATTGCCGATCAGCATGCCGATAGCCAGCGGCAGGATGCCGCCGACGAGCGTGGGCCACGGAAACGCCGAGAGTCCTGCGACGCCCAGCGTCATCATGGTGAGAAAAGGTCCAGACTCCAGCGACATCACGGTATACGCGCCGACGTCACGGGGTTGGCCGTATTGGCCCATGAGGGCCATGTACAAGCCGCCATTGGTGTCGTTCATCGCCGCGACGATGGCCAGGGTCGAAAGCCCCGCGAACACGCCAGCGCTCACCGGTGCCTCGCCGAGCAGGCGTCCGAAGATCACGCCCAGCAGGATGCCGATGCCGACCTTGACGCCGAGCAGCGTGCCGCCCTTCCTGAGGATGTACGGCGTGGTCGTGAAGTCGATGCTGGCGCCGGTACACACGTAGAACACGGCGAGCATCGGCAGCGCCCCGGTGAACAGCGCGCCAGTGAAGGAGCCGAAGAACGTCGGCGTCTCGGGTGCGAACGTCGCGAAGAAGGCACCGCACGCCAAGGGAACCACCATCATGCCGCCGGGCACGCGTTCGACCGCCCGCTTGATGGGAATCTGAGTCATCACGCACTCCGCTGCCAGCGTGCGCCGGTTGGCGTCGGGGACGGAACCCTTCGGGTGTTCTTCACGCTCGCATTGTCCCTGATGGCAGCGTGCCCGGCGGACCCGGAATCAGCGTGAACACCTCCACCCGGGTCCATCCGCCCTGTCGTGAGGGCGACGCTCTGACGCATCCAGGAGCGATAGCTCTGCGGGGCTGTTCGCCTTCACGAGTTCGATAGTGAAATCACCCTGTGCTGCAAAGTGTTGAAAACACGGGGCAAAATTTCGTGGCTGGGAGGCAGGGATTCGTTCGAACCCCGATAACGTGGCCAGAGGCAGAAGGCTTCGCGCAGGCAGCGGCAAGAGTAGCTGGTTTTGTTGGCATTTTCAGGCCGTCCTTTCAGCGGACGGTGTTCCGCGCCGTCGTTTCCGGTGACGCGGTTTCAGGTTCTTTCAAGACCCCGGGCCGGCTCGAGGACCGCGGGAAGCGCGAGACGACGACAGGTGTCGAGATAGGCGGCGGCGTCCTGACACCAATCGGCTTTGTCGAAGTCGACGGCGAGAAAGTGGCACGCGTCGTCGAGCAGCAATGGATAGACACCGGCGACAAACGGCTGTCCGTCGGGCGCAGAACCAGACAGGTGCCATCGGATAACGTCGTCAGTCACCGACAGAAACCGCCGATGAGGGCATTCGGCGCATTTGATGCGCGGCTTCTCGCAGACGCCGCGAACCCATTCGTTCGCGCAGGCCGGCGCGTAGCCGGTTTTGCCGGTCTTTCGGCTCTCGAAGCGACGCGGGTAGACGTCGGTGCGGCCGCGAAACAGCGATCGGAACAGAGCTACCTTGAGCTCAGGCGACGATGTGTGGTTCACCGAAGCGAGATTCATCGGTGCGCCTCATAGCAGCGGTCCTGAGCGCCCAGGAACGTTTATGCTGACCGTATCAGCGCCTCGTGACGCGCGATCGTGTCCTCGGCGCGCGTCGCCGTTCCAACGTCGTGAAGATGCCATCCACGAAATCCCCATATCCCCAGCCAATATCCTTCGCGCGGCCGCGGATACGTTCGAGGCGCACGATCGCCTTCTTGCGCTCCGCCTCCGGCAAGTCATCGAACGCGTTCGCGACGGCGTTTAGCCGCGATACCAGCGCATCGAAATAAGCGTCGTCGCCATACCCTAGGTCAGCCGCTTGGTCCGTGCCCGCTTCGACGAAGGTGAGCATGAGATCGACCGTTCCGGCCACGTCTCCTGTTGACCGCTTGTACTGAACGATCGCGGCCGCGGCCTCGCGGATGCTGATCGCGCGTTTGCTGAACGGGTCCGGATAGATGGCCGCAGCGACAATTCGGCGGTATGCCTCGACGCTATCGCGGTCTGGGATGAGTCTGGCCTCGAGAAATCGGCGATTCGCCGAGCTGGCACGGTACAGATCTCCGATCAGGTGCACGAGCCCTTGTCGGTCGAACGTCTGCAGCCGGCCCTTCACCGCACTCCAATGGCCACTGTTCGCCACGATTCGATTCCTCGAAGGGAATCTTCGATCGTAAAGGCTGGCTCGGGCAACTGCTGGTCCTGCCCACAGAGCGGGGCTCAAGGCGGGCGAGCCTCCAACCGAGGAGCGCTCAGACTAGTCGTTTCTGTCGTCGAGACATTGCCATGAACGGGCCGGCACCGACTGGCTCCGGCCCGTGAGTGTTGATCTTTCAAGATCGATCACCGCACTCCAGCAACGGTTCACGCCGCCGCCCACAAACATTACCGGATGCCGGGTCTCCACCTGCTTCATCATGTATTCGCACGGTGGAATTGACTCGGGCCGAATGGAGGCAGCGCGTGTCCGCGTCGCGACGGAGGCAGCCGAACCAGTGGAATCGGGGTGAGGGAACGCCTCGATCACCTGTCCGCGCTGTGGTAGCCCCATTGTTCAAGGGCAGACGCGAGCCCCAGTCTTCACGATTACGGAACTGACCTGCTCCGTGCCAACCCGTGGTTCTTCGAGGTCTGATTCCGACCGACGGTTCGCCGGGCCGCAATGACCTTTCGTTGGGCGAGCAGTTGAGGCAACGGGCGGCGATGGGTGGACCGAAGGAATGCACCGAACCAGCCGCCTTCGAGGCTCTCCTTGCAAGCTCTGGGAATCGTGACGACTGACGGGGATCTGGACAACAAAGTCAGGCTTCTATGAACACGCTGGGTTCGATCTGGGCGGCGATGGCCGAAAGGTTTGCGACGTCCCTCGCGTGGCAAAGCTTCGCGGCGCTCGCGGTGCTGTTCCTGGTCGTCCTCGCGGTCGAGGGGACGAGGGGACGCAAGCCATCGCGCTATTTGGAGCGGTCGTTCCACACCGACATCGTCTATACGGCCCTGATTGTCGGCGGCGCCTATGCCTGGCTGCAGCAGCCAGTCGTCAACTGGGTTGACGCGCAACTGCGGCTGTACACGCCGTTTCTCTACACGGATCTGCTCCGGAGCGTGCCGGAGCCGCTGCAGCTCATCGTCTTCCTCATTGCCGTGGACTTGTGCCGCTATTGGAAGCATCGCGCGATGCATGCTTTTCCCGCGCTACGGGCGATCCACGGCGTGCACCACGCGCCGGAAAACCTGAACCTCCTGACGACCTATCGCATCCATCTCTTCGAATACATCCTCGACGGCATCGTCACGCTGCTGCCGGTCGTCATTCTGGGTCTCCCGGCGGAGATATGGCTGCCGTTCTATCTCAGTCTCACTCTTCTGAGCGCGCTCAATCACTCCGACATAGACCTGGACTTCGGCTGGCTGAACCACATCATCGTGTCGCCGCGCTTCCACGCCACCCACCACTCGTCGGACCGGCGCGAATACGACAGTAACTATGCGGCGCTGTTCAGCTTCTGGGACGTTCTGTTCGGAACGGCGACGTTCAGGAGATCGCGGCCAGAGAGATACGGCCTGTCGAAGCTCCACATGCCGCCATCGTTCGCCGGCCAGCTGCTCTTTCCAGTGGGACAAATGGCGAGAAGGTTGCGCCAAAGCCGCAGTGCCGGCCGACGCGACCTGGCTCCTGAACGCTAGAGGAGACCTCGGAGCCTAGTAGTCGCTAAACTGGGTGACCTCATACCTCGATGCAAGGGTAAATCGGATGTGGAGCGTGGCGAGATCTTCGAGCCTCCACCCACGGCGACGTTCGACCGAGTACACACGCCACGATCCTACCGGATTGGTGGGACGACAGCTGCGCGGATGATGCCTCGGTGCTTCAAGACATCGAGATCCGCGTTGCCCGGTTTCTTGGACGTCCAGTCACTTCAGTCAGCGATTCCGGTTCCTCGCTGGCGCCTATAACCTATCCGGCCGCCCAGCTGAGAAGAGTTCGCGATATCAATCGCGATCCGTTCGAAGGCTGATGCTCTAACCAACTGAGCTGCGGGCGCGTGACTGTGATTGTCGCAGATCTCGGCCCGTCCGACAAAATATCCGCAAGCCGTCACATCGTCTTCCGCTCGGGCGTATGCTAGGCCCCACCCCGTCCTTTTGCGTCCAGCGGCAGCACCGCCGCAGAGAGGAGTACCTCGTGACCAACCTTCCTGTCCATCGCAAGTGGGCTTGGCTGATCGTGGTGTCGGCGCTCGCGTCGGTGTCCTCGAGCAGCTCCGACCCGGGTTCCATCGAGACGCTCGTCCGAGCGCAGATACACGACGCGTACGGCACCGTGCCGTTGAGTTTCGAAGCCAACCAGGGTCAGACCGCTCCGGCCGTGAGATTTCTGTCGCGAGGCCACCGCTACAACCTCTACTTGACCGACCGCGAAGCCGTGCTCGCGCTGCATCGGCCGCACGCACGCACGCCAGACGACTCGCCTGCGGTGATCCGCATGACGCTCGTCGATGCCTCGTTCGCATCAGCGGCGACCGGTCTGGACGAGCTCCCAAGCAAGAGTCACTACCTGATTGGGAACGATCCGCAGCGATGGCACACCGACGTGCGCCAGTACGCCAAGGTCCGCTACGCGGGCGTCTATCCGGGTATAGATCTGGTCTACTACGGCAATCAGGGACAGCTCGAGTACGACTTCGTGATAAGCGCTGGCGCCGATCCGCAGCAGATCCAACTCGCTTGGCCCGGTGCGCGCGACGTGCGTGTGAGTGAATCGGGTGAGCTCGTGGTTGCGGTCGACGGCGGGGAGATCGTCCAGCACAAGCCGGTGATGTACCAGATGGTGGACGGCGTGCGACACGAAATCGCCGGCGGCTATCGTCTATCCGACGAGCATCGCGTCACGTTCCACATCGGCGGATACGATCGCAGTCGAGAACTGGTCATCGATCCCGTGCTGTCCTTCGCAACCTATCTCGGTGGCAGCGACAGTGGCGTGCCGTTCCGAGGCGATGAGTTGGGCATCAGGATCGCGGTAGACAGAGGCGGCCACGCCTACGTGTTTGGGACAACGACTTCAATGGATTTTCCGACGACAGAAGGTGCTCGACCACGCTCAGGCCCGGCGTTCATCAGCGACCTCTTCATCACGAAGTTCAATCGCAACGGCACGGGCCTGGAGTACTCCACGTACTTGGGTGGCAGCAGTTTCGAAGGCTCCGGCGACATCGCGGTCGACAACCACGGGCAGGCGTACCTCATCGGTTCGACGCTGTCGCCTGATTTTCCGGTCACCCCAGGGGCGTTCCAGCGCCTGAGCGCAGGCTCTGAGGAGGGCTTCGTCACAAAGCTGAACCGCCGCGGCACGGGTCTCGTCTACTCGTCGTATCTGGGAGGCTCCGGTTCCGAGGAAGGCACGGGAATCGCGGTCGACAAGGAAGGTTCCGCCTACGTGGCGGGAAGGACGTTCTCATCTGACTTCCCCATCGTGGAAGGTGCCTACAAATCGACTAAGACGGATAGCCTCGACCTATTCGTTACGAAGGTGAACCCCATGGGCACGGCATTGGTCTATTCAACCTACCTCGGAGGTATGAGCTTGGAGACTGCAGCGGGCATTGCTGTGGACGATCACCACAACGCCTTCGTCGTTGGGCTGACCTTCTCATCAGATTTCCCGACGACGCCCGACGCGGCCATGCCTGCGTTCAGTGGCGGCGGCGCTGATGGTTTCGTGGCGAAGCTCAATCGCGACGCGTCCGCGCTGGTGTACTCCACGTTCATCGGCGGCAGCGGCACAGAAACCGCCGTTGCTATCGCGCTCGACAAGCGCGGGCGGGCGCACGTGACCGGCGGGACCTTCTCGCCGGACTTCCCGGTGACACCGGATGCGTTTCAGCCTACTCACATTGACTTCGACGCCTTCATCGCGATGGTAAGCCATGATGGTACGGCCTTCGTGCACGCGTCATATCTCGGTGGTTCCAACACAGATGCGGGCGCCGGCATTGCCGTGGACGACGACGGCCGAGTCCACGTCACCGGACAGACGGACGCACGCGACTTTCCGGTCACGCCCGATGCGTTCCAGCCAACCTGCTCGTGCCCGTCCACCGTTATTTCCAGCGACGCTTTCGTGACCGTGGTTGACTGGAACGACGCATCGTTGGTCTTCTCGACCTATCTTGGCGGCAGCACCAACGACAGAGCTGAAGGCATCGCGCTGGACAAGAGAGGCAACGCCTATGTGGCTGGGGGGACGTGGTCACGCGACTTTCCCACCACGCCCGGCGCGTTCCAGCCGTCGCACGCCGGCGGTCTGAACGATGCCTTCGTTGTGAAGATCGAGCACGATCGTCGCAAGGATCGCCGTCGGTAGTTGGACGCGAGGTGTGTCTCGGGCCAGGCTATGCTGGCAGCTCCTCTGCATCGCCATGCGCGGCGGCGACCATCTTGACGAGCGCCTCGGGATCCGCCGGCTTGCTCAAGTGGCCGAAGAAGCCCGCTGCGAGCACGCGATCGCGGTGCGCTTCCGACGCATAGCCCGTCAGCGCAATCACCGGCACCCGCGACTTCATCCGCATGTGGACCTGCTTGAGCATCTCGTAGCCGTCTTCGTGCGGCATGCCGATGTCGGTGACGATGACGTCGGGCGTCCAGCGGCTGAGGACGTCTACGGCTTCGCGAACGCTGGAAGCGTGCTGCACTTCCGCCCCCTCGCGCACGAGAAGCGTCTCGAGAAACGCGCGGCCGTCCGGATCGTCTTCGACGACGAGCGTGCGGACGTGATCCGAGCGCCGGCGGGCGCCCCATCGCGACGAGCGGATCGACGCGGTCGCCGCGCTCCTCC
>DAINCF010000016.1:0-28806 GCA_036732565.1 Vicinamibacterales bacterium | reverse complement strand
GCGGTTGCTCGGGGCGTACAGGCCGAAGACCGGCTTCTTCTGCTGCAGCAGTTCGATGACGGGGTTGAGCCGCGGCCGCGTTGGGCCCTGCGCCGCGACCGAACCGCTCAGCAGGGCCAACCCCATGAGCGCCAGAATCGTGCGAACAGGCATGGATACCTCGACTGGCAGTATACGAGAGCGCCAGGCCGCTGCGTTTACGGCACAATACGGGCATGCATCGTCCGAGGATCGCTCAGGCACTCCCCCTGTTCCTCATCGCCCTTCTGCTCGCGCCGATCGCCGCGCTCGCGCAGGAGGTCTATCAACCGAAGTCGGGCCAGGCCGGCAAGGACGTCGTCTGGGTGCCGTCGCCGCCGGAGATGGTCGAGAAGATGCTCGACATGGCGCAGGTCACACCACAGGACCTGGTCATGGATCTCGGATCCGGTGACGGCCGGAACATCATCGCCGCAGCGAAGCGCGGCGCGCGGGCGATCGGCGTCGAATACAACCCCGATCTGGTGGAGCATTCGACCCGGCTCGCCAAGGAATCGGGCGTCGCCGAGAAGGCCTCGTTCGTCCAAGGGGATATGTACGAGGCGGACATCTCGAAGGCCACGGTGCTGGCGCTGTTCCTGCTGCCGTCGAACCTCTCGAAGTTGCAGGACAAGTTCCTCGCGCTCAAGCCAGGCACGCGCATCGTGCTCAACACCTTCAAGGTCGAAGGGTGGGAAGCCGACGCCACCGACTCGATAACGGAGTGTACCAGCTGGTGCACGGCCTACCTGGTGATCGTGCCGGCGAAGGTCGCCGGGAACTGGCAGTTCGCGGGTGGCACACTGGCGCTGTCGCAACAGTTCCAGATGCTGTCTGGCGAGCTCAGGTCACGCGGCAACGGCGACGCCGCGACCGCCAATCTGTCTGGACGCATGATGGGTGATCAGATTCGCTTGACCGTCGGTGACACGGAGTACGTCGGTCGCGTCCAAGGCGATCGCATCGAAGGCACGATGACCAGGGCCAAACAAAAACAGGCGTGGACGGCCACACGTCAACAGTGAGCGTGCGGCGAAGCCGCGGGCAGGTGGTCGTTCCGCACGGAGGTTCCGCACAAGCGTTCCTCACGGTGGTGCCCCACGAAGGTTCAGTGCCCCACGAAGGTTCCGACCAAAGGTTCCGACAGAGGTGCTCTTCCTCGCGACGATTACGCACGCGCGTCGTAACGCCCGCACTGAACGGCACCTCCGTGTGGAACCTCCGTGGGGAACGGGCGCCCGCCAGGCGCCTCGACGTTTGGGCGCCGCACGCCCTGTGTTATCTGTGGAATCGGCGGCTCGTCGAGAATCTGCGCAATCTGCGGCTGATCCAATCTGCGCCCATTGACGGACGTGGACCGACACGCGGCAGCGCTGATATCCTGTGGTGACGTGACGCGTTTTCGTCGCCACCCGATCGTGCGATTGATGGTCTTCGCGCTGCTGGCGTGGACCGCTATCGATTTGTTGGCGCCGCAGTTGTGCGACGCGGAGACCGAGACCATCCCGACAGAAGCGTCGTCGTCAACGTCGATGCCCGCGCCGCCATCGGTGCCGATCGACGACTGCTTCTGCTGCTCGCAGACCGTCGATCCCGTCTCACTGGATCTTGCGCACACCGAAGGCGAGCCGATAGCGCTGCCACCCACGCCTGACGAACGCCCATCCCCCGGCGTCGCACCACTCCTGTACCACCCTCCGCTGTCCGTCTAGCTCCGCGTTCGCTCGCGTCGGGAGAAGCAGGGCTCTAGTGGAGCGTATCGACGGACGGTGAAGTGTTCATCGACTCGCTCGGTCAACGCTTCCGGGCCGTTCCTACGGAACGGCCCCTGTAGATATCGAAGTACATCCCACTAGATCTAACTGCCCATCGCCGACATCAGTAGAGCGGGTCTTCGCACTCGCCTCCACATGGTTTGGAGCTAGGTGTCCGTATGTACAGGCTCGTCGTCTTTCTTCTCGTTCTCGTTCCGTTCGATCTCGCCGGCGCTGAGACGCCGATTCCGTCGCCGCTGACGCTCGATGCCGCCGTTCGCCGGGCGCTCGAGCGAAACCCTTCCCTTGTCGCCGCGCGCGCACGCGTCGATGCCGCCGACGGCGCGCGCACGAGCGCGTCGCGCCGACCCAATCCCACGCTGTCGTTCGAGGCCGAGGGCTATCCACTGTTCACCTCGCCGCGTCCGGGGTTCTGGAGCGGCCAGGAGCTCACCGTTCGTGTCGATCACGAGATTGAGACCGGAGGCCGGCGCCGATTGCGCACCGAAGCCGCCGCTGCCGGCCTCGAGGGCTCCCGCTCCAGTCTGCGCGATCAAGAGAGGCTCGTCGCGCTCGACGTGCAGCGCGCCTACCTGACCGCCGTGCTGGCCGACACCGATCACCGCTTCGCCGAGACGACGCTCGAGGACATCGATCGCACGATCGCGCTCAATCGCGCGCGGTTCGACCAGGGCGAGATCTCCGGCGCCGAGCTTCGCCGACTGCAGGTCGAGCGACTGCGATTCGTGGAAGACGTGTTCGCGGCCGAACTGACCGTGAAGAACGCCCGAGCCGCGCTGCTGGCGCTGCTCGGCGCCCCGGTTCTGGATCAGACCATCGAGCTCGCCGACGCGCTGACGGCGACCGCGGCCGACGTCGATGCGAGTAGCGTCGACGCCGCCCTCGCAGCGCGTCCCGATGCGCTCGCGGCACGTCGTGAGGCTGAGCGGGCAGAGACGCTCGTCCGGTTGCAGCGCGCACAACGGCTGCCGAACCTTACGCTGGGCGGCGGCTATCGTCGTGACTTTGGCGCCGACGCCGTGGTGGTCGGCGTGTCGTTCCCCGTGCCGCTGTTCAATCGCCATCAGGGTGAGATGGCGCGAGCCGAGGCCGAGCGCCGCGCCGCGGATGCGCACGTGGCCGAGATCGACACGGGCGTGCGACTCGAGGTGCAGCGGGCCGCGAACGCGCTGCGGACCAACCGGGCGCGGGTCGACTACCTCGAACGCGACTACCTGACAGGCGCACGCGAATCGCGCGACGTCGCGCTCGAAGCGTACCGCGTCGGAGCCGCGGATCTCATCGACTTCCTGGACGCACAGCGCGCCTTTCGCGACACCGTGCGCACCCACAACCGCGCGCTGTTCGAGCTGCGCGTCAGCGGCGTCGAACTGGCCGCGGCGCTGGGGAGCGCGATTCCGAGCAATCCAGGGAGCGCGCGATGAGCGCGACCAGCCACGAGCGTGAGGGTCGCGGCATATCCGTGCGCCTGCTGCTGCTGGTTGTGGGCCTGACCGCGATGGTCAGCGGCGCCGCTGGATGGATGCTGCGACGCGAACCAAATGTCGCCGCCCTCGTCGCCCACGATCCCGCTTCTGAGCTTCCGGATGGCGTCGTGGAGCTTTCCGAGACCGCGCAACGCAATACCGGACTCCAGATCGTGCACGCGGTCACGGACCGTCTGCCGGCCACGATCGAGGTGACGGGGTCGGTGGCTCCAGACGATGCCCGCGTGGCGCACATCCGGCCGCTTGCGCGCGGCCTCGTCGAACGCGTGTGGGTCCGGCCGGGCGAGCGCGTGCGTCGGGGCCAGCCGCTCGTCACCTACGACAACATTCAGCTGGGCGAGCTGGTCGGCGAGTACCTCGGCGCGCGCGCCGTGCTGCAACAAGCGGCGGCGGATCAGCTGGTCAAACAGCGCATGGTGGAGCGCGCGCGAGCGCTGATCGCGATTGAGGCAATCGCCCGGCAGACGCTCGACCTGCGCGAAGCCGAGTTGAAGGCCGCCGATGCGGCCATGGCACGGGAGCGCGCGGCCGTCGCGCGCGTGGAGGAGCAGCTCCATCGCTTCGGTCTGAGCGATGACGACCTCGAGCGGCTCTCGCCGACCGACGGAAACAGTCCCCATCGGGAGGCATCACACGCGGTGCTTCGAGCGCCGTTCGACGGCGTGGTGACGAAATACGACGTGGCGCAAGGCGAGCTGGTCGAGCCCGAACGCGAGCTGCTGACCGTGACGGATCTCTCCACGGTCTGGGTGCTGGGGGCGGTCTACGAGCAGGATCTCGCGAAGGTCGGCGCCGGAGGGGACGTCACCGTGCGGGTGGACGCGTTCCCCGGTCGAGCGTTCGCCGGACGCATCACCCACGTGGCCGATCGCCTCGATCCGCAAACCAGGAGCGCCTCCGTTCGCTGTGTGGTCGACAACGCCGACATGTCGTTGAAGATCGACATGTTCGCGCGGGTGACGATGCCCACGGCGGGTCGGCGCGAAGCCGTGATCCTGCCTGCGGCGGCGGTTCAGCAGATCGATGGCCAGTCGGTGATCTTCGTCCGCGACACGCCGACGCGATTCGTCCGCCGCTTCGTCGAGCTTGGTGCGACCGCGGGCGGCCTCGTCGAAGCGCGCGACGGGGTGCGAGCGGGCGAGGCCCTCGTCGGCGAGGGGAGCTTCTATCTCAAGACCGCGCTCCTCCGCGAGCGCATCGGCGACGAGCACTAGTCGGGGACGCCCACCATGCATCGTCTCGTCGACGTCTCGCTTCGCAACAAGTTCCTCGTCATCGTCCTGACCGTCGTGGTCGCCGGTGTCGGCGTGTGGTCGATGCTGCGCCTGCCGATCGACGCCGTGCCCGACGTGACACCCAACCAGGTGCTCGTGCTCACACAATCGCCGGGCCTCGGGCCGGTGGAGGTGGAGCGCTTCATCACCGTTCCGGTGGAGTCCGCGATGAGCGGCTTGCCCGGCATCAGCGGCATCCGCTCGGTGTCCCGCTTCGGGCTCTCCGCCGTGTACGTGTCCTTCGACGAAAACCTCGACGTGTACTTCACCCGGCAGCTGGTGCAGGAGCGCCTGGCGGACGCACGGGAGGCGATTCCCGACGGGATGGGCGTGCCGTCGATGGGGCCCATCTCGACGGGCCTTGGTGAGATCTTCCAGTTCGAGGTCCGCGGCGAGACGACCACGCTGATGGATCTCCGCAGCATTCTCGAGTGGGACATCGCGCTCAAGCTGCGTTCCGTGCCCGGTGTTGTCGAGGTCAACGCTTACGGAGGCGCGCTGAAGACCTACGAGGTGCAGATCGAGCCCGATCGGCTCGTGGCGCACAACATCGGCCTCGACGCGGTCTTTCACGCGCTCGAGCGCAACAACGCCAACGCCGGCGGCGCTTACATCGAGCGGGCCCAGGAGCAATACGTCATCCGTGGCGAGGGCCTCATCGAGCGCCTCGACGACATCGACAACATCGTGGTGTCGTCGAAGGACGGCACGCCGATTTACATCCGCCATCTCGGTCGGACGGCGTTCGCGCCACAGGTGCGACAAGGCGCGGTGACGCGGGACGGCCGTGGGGAAGTGGTCACCGGCGTCGTCATGATGCTGATGGGCGAGAACGCGCGGGTGGTCGCGGATCGCGTGAAGACCGCGCTGGCGGGCATCGGCCGCAGCCTTCCAGACGGCGTCACCGTGGAGCCCTATTACGACCGCACGGATCTCGTGCGCAAGACCATCACGACGGTTTCGTGGAACCTCGTCGAGGGCGGCGTGCTGGTGATCGCCGTGCTGCTGCTGATGCTTGGTAGCGTGCGAGGCGGCCTCATCGTGGCGGCCGCGATTCCGTTGTCGATGCTGTGTGCGTTCACCGGGATGGCGCAGGCGGGCTTGTCCGGCAACCTGATGAGTCTGGGCGCGATCGATTTCGGGCTCATCGTCGACGGCTCGGTTGTCATGGTCGAGAACATCGTGCGACGGCTTTCAGAAGCGCGGCAGCGCGATCGACCGAGCGACGAGGTGATTCGCGATGCCGGCCGAGAAGTCGCGCGTCCGGTGTTCTTCGCGGTCCTCATCATCGCCATCGTCTACCTGCCGATTCTCACGCTGGAGGGCGTCGAGGGGAAGATGTTCCGCCCGATGGCGTTGACGGTGGTGTTCGCGCTGATGGGCTCGCTGGTGATCGCCCTGACGCTGATGCCGGTGCTGGCATCGCTCTCGTTTCGCGGGCGGGTGACGGCCGAACGTGAGCCGCGGCTCGCAGGTTGGCTGAAGCGCGTCTATCGGCCCCGGCTGCAGCGCGCCGTCGAGCGCCCGCGTTTCACGGCCGGAGTGGCCGCGCTGATCTTCGTCGCGACGCTCTCCATCGTGCCCTTCGTCGGCGCCGAGTTCCTGCCCAAGCTCGACGAAGGGGCGGTGGCCCTGCAGGCGTGGCGACTCCCCAGCGTGTCGTTGAGCGAATCGATCGAAAGCACGAGCCTGATCGAGCGAACGCTCCGCCAGTTCCCCGAGGTCCGCACCGTCGTCTCGCGCACTGGGCAGGCGGAAATTCCCACCGATCCGATGGGCGTCGAGACGAGTGACATTTACGCGATCCTCGCGGACCGCAAGGACTGGACGACCGCTTCGACGAAGGACGCACTCGTGGCGAAGTTTCATGAGGCGCTCGTGCGTGATGTGCCAGGGAACGTGTTCAGCTACTCGCAACCGATCGAGCTGCGCATGCAAGAGCTGATTGCTGGTGTTCGTGCCGACGTGGCCATCACGCTCTTCGGCGATGAGCTGAGCGAGCTGCGGCGCGTGGGCGACCGGATTGCGCGCGTCGTGTCGCAGGTGCCGGGCGCGCAAGACGTCAAGGTCGAGCAAACCGGCGGCTTGCCGTACCTGCGCGTCAAGATCAGGCGCGAGGAGATTGCCCGCTACGGTATCAACGC
This sequence comes from Vicinamibacterales bacterium, assembly GCA_036732565.1. Classification (GTDB taxonomy): domain Bacteria; phylum Acidobacteriota; class Vicinamibacteria; order Vicinamibacterales; family UBA2999; genus JAIVJN01. The sequence goes on along the minus strand of DAINCF010000016.1, from coordinate 22,108 downwards.
GTCGCAGGTCCTCGACGTCGTGCAGGCGATGGGTGGGCGCGTGGTCGGTGAGGTGCTGGAAGGAGAGCGACGCTTCACGATTCAGGTGCGATTCGCCGAGTCGGCACGGAATGATGTCGAGCGCATCCGCAGCCTGAAGGTGGCCGACCCTCAGGGGCGGATGATTCCGCTCTCTCAGCTTGCGGAGATGGTGATTGAAGAGGGCCCTGCGCAGATCACTCGTCAGAACGTACGGCGAAGGATTGCCGTCGAGACGAACGTTCGCGGGCGCGATCTCGCGAGCTTCGTGGCCGAAGCGCGGCGGGTCGTCGAGAGCCAGGTCACACTGCCCGCTGGATACTATCTGGAGTACGGCGGACAGTTCGAGCATCTGCAGCGCGCGTCGCGCCGCTTGGCCATCGTAGTGCCCATCGCACTGTTTCTGATCTTCGTCCTGCTCTACACGACGTTCGGCGTCGCGCGTCCGGCGCTGCTCGTTGGCGTGAACATTCCAGTCGCGGCGACGGGAGGGCTGCTCTTGCTGTTCGTGCGCGGCATGCCCTTCAGCATTTCAGCGGCCGTGGGCTTCATCGCGCTGTTCGGCGTCGCGGTCCTGAATGGCGTGGTGATGGTTTCTTGCTTTCTCGAGCTGCGCCGCCAGGGGCAGAGCATCGACGTGGCGGTCCTGCAAGGCGCCGAGTCGAGGCTCAGACCCGTGCTGATGACGGCCCTCGTGGCCGCATTCGGCTTCGCACCGATGGCGCTCTCCACCGGCGCCGGCGCGGAGGTGCAACGCCCGCTCGCCACCGTGGTGATTGGCGGGTTGGTCACCTCGACGCTGCTCACGCTGTTCGTCCTGCCCGCGCTTTACCGCTGGTCGGAGCGCGAAGCCAACACCGAGTCGCCATCGCAGGTGTGACCGGATGTGAGCGTGCGGCGAAGCCGCGGGCAGGTGGTCGTTCCGCACGGAGGTTCCGCACAAGCGTTCCTCACGGTGGTGCCCCACGAAGGTTCAGTGCCCCACGAAGGTTCCGACCACAGGTTCCGACAGAGATGCTCTTCCTCGCGACGATTACGCACGCGCGTCGTAACGCCCGCCACTGAACAGCACCTCCGTGTGGAACCTCTGTGCGGAACCTCCGTGTGGAACAGGCGGCTGATCCAATCGGCGACCGTTTGTCACATTACGGGTCGGAGGCTTCCATGTCTCGGACCCGGCTTGTCGTGTTCCTTGTGACGCTGTCAATCCTCTTGCCGCCCCGTCACCTGTTGGCGCAGACACCATTCCCTGGTGATTGGGCCGTGGTCGACGCGCAACCGGTGGGGACCCCGCTGGTCGCCGAGATCGTCGGCGGGCAGACGCTCGAAGGGACGTTCATCGGCTCGCGTCAGGCGGATATCACCCTTGCCCTGCCTCGAGGTGAGCACCGCGCCATCCCGAAATCCTCTGTGACCGAAGTGCGGACGCGGGAGCGCGTGGGCGATCCGCTGCGCGGCGGGATGACGCGCGGCGGGTTGCTCGGCGCGGCGGCGATGGCTGTGATGGTCGCTGGACTGTACTGGGCGTGCGAGCTGACGTGCGATGCGCCGTCAGTGCCGTCGGTGCTCTTTCCGGCGCTCGCGATCGGCGCTGGCGCCGGCATCGGCGTCGGCGCGGCGGTCGACGCGGTCATCAGGCGGCCCCTCATCCTCTACCGCTCCGGAAAGTAAGAGGGCTGCCCGGCAAACCGTTGAATCCTACCGCTGGCCGTCCGTTCGTGCGTGTCCGTTGGAACAATCTGGGCCATCCAGGCCGCCCACCGTCACACTGGGCTGCCATTCATGCGCCTCCGGCTGCCGTCCGTTGCACTCCTGGTCCCGCTGGCGATGGGTCTGCTCACGGCCGACCCGTCCGCGCAGTGGTCTCGTCGCCCGTACCAAGCGTCGCGGTACGGCGGCAACTACATGCACACCTATCTCCTCCCGCCGGCACCGGCGTCCACGCCATGGGCGCCCGCCTGGTCGCCGGATGGGCGGTGGATCGCCGTGGGCCTGGCAGGATCGATCTGGCGCATCGACATCGCCACCGGCGCGGCGCAGGAGCTCACCGCCGGACCGACCTATCACTCGTCGCCCACGTGGTCGCCTGACGGTCGATGGATCGTCTACACGGCGGATGACAGCGGCCGCTCGATTCAGCTCGAGGCGCTCGATCTTTCCTCAGGCGCCATCCATACGCTGACCACGGGGCAGGGCAACTACATCGATCCGACGTTCTCGCCCGACGGTTCGAGGCTCGCGTACGTCGCGTCGCTGCCGAACGGCTACTTCAACGTCTTCGTTCGCGGCATCCGTGACGGGCAGTTCGAAGGAGAGCCGGTGCAGGTGACGTCCGATGGAAGCCTCGGTCGCGATCGCCCGTACTTCTCAGCTCAGGACATGCACGTCACGCCCGCGTGGTTGCCGAACGGTCGTGAGTTGCTGCTGCTGTCGAATCGCGATGTCGCGCTCGGTTCCGGGCCCATCCTTCGCGTACCGGCCGAAGCCAACGGCCTCGCCAGTGCAACGACGATCGTGGACGAGCAGACGCTCTACCAGACGCGTCCGTCCGTATCTCCGGATGGAAAGCGTCTGGCGTACGTGTCGTCGAAGGGCGGCACGGAGCCGTGGAACCGTCTCGTGGTGTCCAGTCTTGACGGGACCCAAACCCCTGCGGCGCTCGTCTCAGGCGACTTCGACGTCTTCTATCCCCGCTGGTCGCCGAACGGTCGCGAGATCGCCGTGCTGACGAACGACACCAACCTCCCGCAGCTCTCGATCGTCGACGCCGACACCGGTCAGCGGCGATCGATCGCGTTGACGTCGAGGCACTGGAAGCGGGCCGCCGCGACGGTCTCGCTCGAGGTGGTTGACCATGAGACGGGGCAGGTGATCGCGAGCCGCGTGCACCTGACGGCGAGTGACGGGAAGTTCTATGCGCCCGGCGGCGCGTACGCGCGCCTCGATTGGGCCGGCGATCGCGTATTCCACACCGCTGGCCGCGAGCGAATCGAGCTACCCGCGGGCAAGGTCGTCATCGACGTCGTCCGCGGCTTCGAGTACGAGCCGACTCACGTCGAGACGATCGTGGAGCCCGGCGGCATCGCGAACCTCAGGGTTCGGCTGCGGCGGCTGACCAACCTCGCTGCCGACGGCTGGCACAACGGCTCGACCGGCGCGCACATGCACGGTAACGGGCTGCTGCGGTACGACCAATCGCACCTGCTCTTCCAGGCGGCGGCGGAAGACGTCGCCGTGGTGAACAACGCCCTGGCCCACCGTGATCCGCGAATCAGTGCGCGCGAGCTGTTTCGCTGGGGTCAGCCGGCGCATCCATCGTCGACCCGCGATCGATTGCTCATCATCGGCCAGGAATATCGTCCCCCGTTTCATGGCCACGTTGCGGTGTTCGGCGATGGCATGGCGATGACGGAGCTCTTCCCCGTGACGATCGGCTACGAGGCCGCGCCGCCGCCGACGCTTGCGCCCAGCAACACCGTGGTGCTGCGAGCGGCGAAGGCGCGCGGCGCCGTAACCAGCTACGTGCATGCGTTTTCGGGTGAGACCGATCCGATGCAGGCCGGCCTGGGCCTTGGCAAGGCGTTCATGGTCGATGCGGCCTTGGGTCTTGCCGACACCATGGAATGGGCGTCCGCCAGCCGCGGCGCCTTCGTGCCCTGGTACGCCGCGCTCAACAACGGCCTGAAGATCACGGCCATCGGCGGCGAAGATACCATCAGCAATCTGCACATCATGCGGCTGCTCGGCTGCGTGCGGACGTATGTCTACACCGGCGATCGTGGGTTGACGGCCGACGCGTGGTGGGACGGCGTGCGCCGCGGGCATACGTTCGTCACCACGGGGCCACTCGTCAATCTGTTCGTGAACGACAAGAAGCCCGGCGAGACCGTCGATCTCTCACAGCCGGGCAACGTTCAGGTCGGTGGGTGGGTGCGCTCCATCACGCCGCTGCAGAAGGTGACGCTGGTCGCCAACGGTGAGGAGATCGCGGAGATTCCGCTCGACGCCGATCGGCGCGCGGCGCGATTCACGCAGTCGGTGCCGGTGTCGAAGAGCGGCTGGATGCATCTGCGTGCCGAAGGTGCGCCGGCCGATCGCTTCCCGCTCGACGCGCTGTATGCCCAAGCGTTCACGAACCCGGTGTGGATCTCGATCGCAGGACGACCCGTGCGTGATGCGGCCGCCGCGGCCTACGCCTTGAAGTGGATCGACACCTTACAGCTCATGGCGGATGCGTGGCCGGGTTGGACCTCGACGGACGAGAAGGCGCGCGTGTTCGCCGACTTCGAGGCGGCGCGCGGGGTGTACCGACGATTCCACGCCGAGGCGCAGGACGCGACCAATGGGAGGCCTTGACTCATGCATGCTCTTCGATTTCGGCTCATGCTCGTGTTCGTCATGCTGTCCGGTGGTGCCCTTTTCGCGCAGACCTATCAGCCTGTTGACTTCAACGCGTTGAGCAACTACGACTACGAGCTGCCCGATCCGCTCGATCCCAGGCCGGCAGAGGCGCGCAACGAGATTCCGGCGACGGTGAAGGCCCTCAGCGGCAAGCAAGTGGCCATCGAGGGCTTCATGCTGCCGCTGGATCTGACGCCGACCGGCGTGACCCAGTTCCTGCTCAACGCGAGCATCGACATGTGCTACTTCGGCGCCCCCGTCCGCATGAACGAGTGGGTTCTCGTCACCATGAAGGACGGCAAGCGCGCGGCGTTCACGCATCTCGCGCTCACCGTCAAGGGCCGGCTCGAGGTCGGCGAGATGGTCAAGAACGGCCGCGTCACGAGCCTCTATCGCCTCGAAGCCGACAGCGCGGCAACCGAGGGACGATGACCGCGCCGGCGGATGGTCGAGACACGGTCCTGCGCATCGACAACCTGAAGAAGTCGTTCGTCTCGCCTGACGGAGAGACGACGCCTGTCGTCGATATCCCCAGCTTCGCGGTGGAGCGCGCCGAGCAGATCGCGCTGCGCGGAGCCAGCGGCTCCGGCAAGACGACGTTGCTCAACATCATCGCCGGCATTCTCACGCCGGACGAAGGGCGCGTCTGGATCGACGGCGCGGAGATCACCAGCCTCTCCGAGACCGGACGCGATCGACTGCGCGCCGAGACCATCGGCTACGTGTTTCAGACCTTCAACCTGCTGCAGGGGTACAGCGCGCTCGAGAACGTCATGCTCGGCATGATGTTCGGCCGGGGCGCGGACGCGGACGTCGCGCGCTCCATTTTGGAACGCGTCGGCCTTGGCGAGCGGCTGCACCACAAGCCGCGCCAACTGTCGGTGGGACAGCAGCAGCGCGTCGCGGTGGCGCGCGCGCTGGCCAATCGGCCGAAGCTCGTGCTCGCCGACGAGCCGACGGGAAATCTCGATCCACGGCACGGTCGTCAGGCGCTGGATCTGATCCGCGAGGTTTGTCGCGAGCGCCACGCGGCGCTCCTGCTGGTCAGCCACGACCCTGGCGTGCTCGCGGAGTTCACCCGCGTCGACGAGCTGGCCCACATCAACCGCGTCGCCAGCGACTACGGGCGCGACACGGCGAGCGCACGTCTCGTCGGAGGCGCGGTATGAGCGCGCGGCCTGGACTGATGCTGATCGTGCGGCGAAGCCTCCGGCAGCATGCGCTCTCCACGCTCGTCACCGTGCTCGCGGTCGCGCTCGCCAGCGGCCTCGTCATGGCGGTCTTCAGCATCAAGAATCAGACCTACGATGCGTTCACGGGCGGCAACGCTGGATTCGACGCGGTGCTGGGCGCCCGCGGCAGCCAGTTGCAGCTCGTGCTCAACACCGTGTTCCACCTGGAGACGTCGCCGGGCAATATCCCCTGGGAGATGTACCGCGCCGTGGCCGCCGATCCGGGCGTGGCGCTCGCCATCCCGTATGCCGTCGGGGACAACTACGAGGGCTACCGCATCGTCGGCACGACGCCGGAGATGTTCACGAAGTTTCAGTATCAGCGGGGACGGACGTTTCAGACGCGGCCGGGTGGCCGGTTCTTCGAAGCGGATCGCCGGGAAGCCGTCATCGGATCGTTCGCGGCCCGGCGGACCGGGCTCGCGGTCGGTGCGACGTTCAATCCGTACCACGGGCTGATCTCCGACGAAGGCAAGCGGCATCAGGAGGAATACACCGTCGTCGGCGTGCTCGAAGCGACCAACAGCCCATCGGATCGCGTCATCTGGATTCCGATCGAAGGCGTCTACCGGATGGGCGGTCACGTGCTCCGCGGAACAGGGCGCACGTTCCGACCCGACGCAGACGCCGCGATACCCGAAGAGCATCGGGAAGTGAGTGCGGTGATGCTCAAGCTCTCGGACCCTCAGGCCGGCATCTATCTCGATCAGACGATCAACCGGCAGGGACAGCGCGCGACACTGGCGTGGCCGATCGGGAAGGTGATGGCGGATCTGTTCGACAAGATCGGCTGGGTGAATCGCGTGCTCGAGATGGTCGCGTATCTCGTGGTCGTCGTGGCCGCTGGCTCCATCCTCGCGAGCCTCTACAACACCATGAACGAGCGCCGGCGCGAGTTCGCGATCCTCCGCTCGCTCGGGGCCCGCAAGGGGACCGTGTTCTCAGCCATCGTGCTCGAGGCCACGACGATCACGGCCCTTGGCACGCTGGCGGGCTATCTCGTCTACACGCTGATCCTGTCCGGCGCCTACGTGATCGTCCGCGCCCAAACCGGCGTTGTGCTGGACGTCATGCGCGTCGAACCCGCGCTGGTACTGACGCCACTCGGCATGCTCCTCGTCGGCGCGCTCGCCGGCCTCGTCCCCGCGCTCAAAGCGTATCGAACCGACGTCGCCAGCAACCTGGTGCCGACCTCGTAGTCCTGCGTGCGGCACGCTTTTCAAGGCAACACAGATGGCACAGATACGCAGGCGCCCGGCCGCGGCGAAGCCGCGGGACAGGTGGCCGCGTGGTGCGGGCATGAGCCACTCGCCAACACATCCCCGGCTCATGCCCGACACCACGCGACCACCTGCCCCGCCGGCTGCTTTGCAGCCGGCGGCCTGGCGCCTCGACGTCTGGTGAGCCGCACGCTGTCGAGATCCATCTGTGCCATCTGTGGCATCTGTGTTGCCTTTGTATTTTGAATCTGCGCCATCCATTGGTCGGTCTGGGTCATCCAGTCATCGTGATCCGCTGTCACTATCCCGCAACCCCATTGAGACTGGTCCCGATGCGCGTCCGAGTCATTGGCATCGCGGTTCTGATCCTGTCCGGTGTGGCGTGCAGCCGATCCGCGCCATCCCCTGCGGGCTCAACGCCGCCTTCGGCCTCCTCGTCTCCCGCGGCTGCTCCTCCGCGGGCGGCTTCGGAGGCTGAGGGCGGCGGAGAGGACGGGCACGAGCACGCGGCGCCGCATGGCGGCACGCTCGTCGAGCTCGGTGAGGAGTTCGCGCATATCGAATTCGTGCTCGACTCGACGACGGGCACGCTCACGGCCTACGCCTTGGATGGCGAGGCCGAACGGGCAGTGCGAGTGCCGCAATCGACGATCGCGCTGGCGATCGTGACTCAGAGCGCCGCTCGAAGTGAGGTTAGATTGACCGGTGTCAGCAGCGCGCTCACCGGCGAAACCGCGTCCGACACGTCACAGTTCCGGGCGACCGTGCCCGCGCTCAGAGGTGTCACGGAGTTCGAAGGTTCGATTACCGCCGTGCTCGTGCGCGGCCAGCAGTTCCGCGATGTCACGTTCCGATACCCCTCCACCGAGCACCCATAGATCCCCTTCGTCACCGCTCAGTTTGAAATGGGCGGTGCTGTCGGGTCTGGGGTTGGGCGTCCTGACCGTGCTGCTCACAGGCGGCAGCACCCCCGATGCCTTCGATGCGACGACGGTGGTGCCGGCCAGTCAGTGGGAGGCGATGGGCGGGCGATACCAGAGCGTCAAGTTCGATCTGCTCGCGGGATTCGCTTATGGCGAGCCGGGTGGGCCGATCGGTGTCGATCTCACCGGCAGCACGCGTGAGGTGATTCCTGCCGAAGTCACGAGGCTCTCGGGCCGGCGCGTGTCGGTGTCGGGCTTCATGCTGCCGCTCGACTTCGACGGCGACGGCGTTACCGAGTTCCTGCTCAACGCCAACTACGACATGTGCTATTTCGGTGCACCCACCCGTCCGAACGACTTCGTTGTCGTCCGTATGCGCGATGGCCGCCGCACGCGGTTCGTCCACACCCCTGTCATCGTGTTTGGCACCCTGGAGGTTGGCGAAGAACGCAAGGGCGATCGAGTGGTGTCGATCTATCGCATGACGGGCGATGCCATCGGCATCGGTGCCCTCCCATGATCCCACCAGCTTGACAATCCCCACTGACTAGCTCAGGCTTGTAATCTGCCCTCCCGGCTTGGTTCACCAATAGTCGATCCGCATACGGCACGTATCGACTCGCGGGTGTTTCGCCGTCCACTTTCAAGGACCATCATGGCTTTTCCCAGCAAGGGCGATCGTGTCACGCAGGCGAATTACGGCGCGGGCACCATCCTCGAGATGGACACCTACCACACGCTGATCGACTTCGACGCCCACGGTTTGCGCCGGTTTGCGACCAATCTCGTGGTCCTGGCGCCGACCAAGGAGCCTGGGCCCTCGGCCGAGGCCAAGCGCACCGCCGACCAGGCCCGCGCGCGCGAGGAACGGAAGCGGAGGAAGGTGGCGGGGCTCGAGAAGCGGCCAGTATGATCGCGCCCGTCCGCCTGCTACAACCGTAGCAGCGTTTCTCGCAACACCCGCGATTGGAGGCGGCTGGCCTGTAGTTGCTGTCCGTTGGCCAGCGTCACTTGATACGTCCCCCCAGGCATCGGGCTGACGCGCTGGATCGAATCGACGGCGGCAAGCGTGCCGCGGCCGAGCCTGATGAAACGGCGAGGATCGAGACGCGACTCCAACGCGTGCAGGCGATACGTGATGGTAAAGCGATCGTTCTGTGTCGTCGTGAGATGCAGCAGCTCACCTTCAGCCACGACCGATGCAATGTGGCGCACCGGGAGGATGACCACTTCGTCCCGGCGACGGACGGGGATGCGTTCGAGGTAGGTGCGCCGGGTCGCGGTGTCGTAGGCGACCTGCGCGGACTGCAGCGCCCGCGCGCGATCGGCTTGCTCCGCGCGGCTGCGTGTCTTGGCGCGCGTCAGCGTGCCGGCGAGGCGCTCGCGATCGACGGGCTTGAGCAGATAGTCGACCGCGTTCAGCTCGAAGGCCTGCACGGCGAACTCGTCGAAGGCGGTGACGAACGCGAGGATCGGCGACGCGCCGGCCTTGAGCATCCGGGCGACGTCGAGACCGCCCAGCTCCGGCATCTGCAAGTCGAGGAACGCGAGGTCGGGCTTCAGTTCTTCGATGAGCGCCAGCGCCAGCTGCCCGTTGGTCGCTTCGCCAACGACCTCCACCTCGGGAAAAGTCTTCAAGAGGTTGGCGAGAAATCGACGCGCCGGCCGCTCGTCGTCGGCGAGGATCACGCGTAGAGACTTGGCAGCCATGCATTCATCTCATCCGCCGTCGCCAGCACGGGCAGCTCGATCGTCGCCACGGTCCAACCATCCGCCGACCGGGAAAGCGTGAGCGCAGCGTCGCTCCCGAAGTGACCCGCCAGGCGGCGTTCGACGTTGGTCAAGCCAACGCCGCCGCTGGCCGAGGCGCGACCGAGCACGAGCGGCGAACCCGTATTTCGTACGGTGATCACCAGGCGAGGTGGTCCATGGGTTTGCGATCGCACCTGGGCCTTCAGCGTCACGTGACCGCCGTCAGCCGATCGCGCGATCCCGTGCTTGACGGCGTTCTCGATCAACGGCTGGACGATCAACGACGGCACGCGTACGCCACGCAGGGCATTTGGGATATCGATGCTGACGCGCAGGCGCTCCTCGAATCGCTCGCGCTCGATGTCGAGGTAATGCTCCACCAGCTCGATTTCCCGGCCCAGCGTGGTGAACTCACCCTCCGACCGCAGCACACCGCGCAGCAAGGCCGTCAACCGCATCAGTGTCTGCAGCGCACGTGAGGGCGACGTGCCGATGAGATAGCCGATCGTCGTCAACGCGTTGAAGAGGAAGTGCGGGTTCACCTGCGCGCGCAGCGCGCGAAGCTCCGCTTCGGCCGCGAGCTTCGACATCTCTTCCTCGCGCAGCCGCCGCTCGAAGCGCTCGCCCGTGAGGCGGATGGCGTCGATGCGGCGTCCCACGACGCCCGCCGCATGCTCGACGACCGCGACGTCGTCCGACAGCAATCGACGGCCGGCCTCGAGCTCGCCAACGAGCAGCAGGTAGCCGGGCTCGTCGGTGGTGTGCACCGCCACCTCCGCGGCCCACGTGCCGTCGCGCAGCTCCGAACGCGCGGCATCGATCCAGCGCACGCTGCGGACGCCCAGTGCGCGCGCGAGTCGATCGCAGGCCGCCCCGAGCACGGCTTCCACCGTTTCCTCGGCGAGCACCGCGGCGCCGATATCACCGCGCAGCTGGGCATAGTCGCCGCGTCCCAGCAGCACCGTGTCGACGAACCTGACGGTCGTCCGCCGCAGCCACGGGTAGATCACGGCGGTGCCGACCCATAGTCCCAGCAGCAGGCCGACGGTCAAGGGGCCCGGTTCAGGCAGTGAGGCGACGAGGGAATAGCCCGCGAACGCGAGCGCGACGAGCGCCAGCAGCGTCAGCGCGTTCTTCAAGAAGAGGTCCGCCAGCGCGAAGCGATACTCCTGATACAGGATCGCGAAGGCGAGGGGAATCGCCGCGTGGTGTCCCGCGAGCTCGACGAACCAGTTGCTCTCGCCGCCGTGAAAGCGACCGAGATGGCTCGCCGACACCGCGAAGAGCGCAAGGGCGAGAATCCACAGGGCGCGGCGGCCGTTCGGCTGCTTGCGGGTCAACCACGCCAGCGGCAGGATGATCGCGCTGAAGCAGACCGTCAGCAGGCCGAAGGCGAGCGACGACAAGCCCGGGTTGTTGGTGACGAGCGCGAGGACGTGCAGGAGGCTGGCCGCGACGCCGCAGGCGTAGGCGACGGTCGTGATCAGGCCGCCGCTGGGCAGAGCCCGCGCGACCGAGTGCACGACCACCGCGGCGAGTAACCCCAGCGCGGGGAACGAGACGCCGTTGACCCACACCGACGGCGCCACCCAACTCACCCGGGGAAGCGTGTACGCCAGGAGCTCGCCCAGGTTCCACGCCAGGCCCAGTAGCCCGGCCGCCAGCGGCAGCCGGTCGGCGGGGCCCTCGTCTGGGTTCGCCCTCGCGCCAGGCGGTGTGCGCAGCACGAGCGCCAGCAGCATGGCGTAGAGCACCGTGCCGGTCACGAAGCCGACCAGATTCAGCAGCTCGCCGGCGTTGGGCGCGGGCATTCCTGCCATTCTAGCCACGCCAATCAGCCGAAGACCCCAGATTGGCCAACGGACCGCCAGATCGGGCACACGGCTGGTTGCTCTCTCCAGATGAATGGTTGTGGCCGCCCATGGGGCGAAAACGACTGTTCGTTGCCCGTGACGAGATGTCCGCTTGATTTGGGCCGCCCTGAAGGGCGGCCCCTACGAAGATGGCGGCGCCTACGAAGGTGGCGGACCGGAGGATCGTCCGTGAGAAGGATCGCGGCCTACCGATGCCCTGGTCTTCGTAGCGACTTGGTTTTCGTAGCGGCCGGCCTTCAGGCCGGCCGATATGCCGTAATGGAGCGCGAATGCGTCTGGGATGTGGAGTGTTGGCAATTCTGGCGGCCGCGTCCGTGGCATCCGCCCAGACAGTTGTTGGGGTGGTGCGCGATGCCAGCGGAGCGGCGCTGCCGGGCGTGGCCGTGACGGCGTCACCGGCCGCCGGCGGCCCTGCCGAATCCACTACCACGGATACGACAGGGACCTACGTGTTGCGGCTCATGCCCGACCGCGCCTATGACGTGTCCTTCTCACTCGCCGGGTTCGCAGACGCGAGCCACGTCGTGACCGCCTCCACAGAAGGGGAGACGCGGGCGGACGTTGCCATGGCCATCACGAGCTTTGCCGAAGACGTGCGCGTGGCCGCGAAGCTGGGAGAAGCGCAAGACGTGGGCTCGCGCCTCGGGCTGACTCGTCAGCAAACGCCTGCCAGCGTCGACGTGGTCACGCAAGACGTGTTTCAAGCTCGCGGCGCCGACACGGCCTCGACCGCGCTGCGCGGCGTCACGGGGGTGACCAGCAGCCTGCGGCCCGGCGCGAGCGCGGTGTTCTCGACTCGCGGCTTCATCGACAACAGCGTGGGCGTGCTCTTCAACGGTGTCCGCGTGCAGAGCTCCACGGTGACGATGCGCAACTACGACGCGTTCAATTTCGAGCGGGTCGAGATTCTGCGCGGACCCGGGTCGGTGCTGCATGGTGAAGGCACGGCCGCCGGCGCGATCAACTTCGTGCGGCGTGCGCCGAACGGCGGGCGCTTTGCCGCAGACGGCCTGCTGGAAACCGGTGATGCCGGCCGCTTCCGCATCGGCGCCGCCGCGACGGGTCCGGTCGGCGAGCAGGCAAGCTACACCGTCTCCTTCGCCCGCAATCGGTTCGAGACCCACGTCGACGAGACCGTGCATGAGTACCACCATCTCGCCGGCGGAGTGAAGCGTGCCGTCGGACCTGTGAGCGTCGGCGTGGAGGGTGATGTCTTCTTCAGCGATGTCGACGATCCGTACTGGGGCACGCCCCTGGTCGACAACCGCATCGACGAACGGCTCGTCGGCAAGAACTACAACCGGTCTCCGAACAACCTTTACGAGGACACTGTTGGCTGGGCGCGGGTGACGGCGGCGGCCGCGCTCAACCGCCGTGCGGCCTACAACGGGCAGGTCTACCTCTATCGAGCGGATCGCGACTGGCGCGTGTCGTACGGCTTCGAGTTCCAATCCGCGACCAACACCGTGTCGCGGCGAGCGGTCGAGAACCTCGCCTACGACCACCGCCTGTGGGGCACACGCCACGACGTTGCGGTCGATCTCTCGATCGCGGGACGTTCGGCGCGTGTGGTTGGCGGTGTTGACGTGGCGTCGACCGACTTCTCCAGCCCACGCAGCTACGGCCCGCGGGTATCCGTGGATGCGTTCGCGCCCGATGCCCTCTCGTTCGACGCCCCGGCACGCGCCGACGATCGGCGCGCCGATGTGCGGCAGGCATCGACCTTCGGCGAGTTTCGCCTGGAGGCCCTGCCAATGACGACGATCGTGGTGGGTGGGCGTGTGGGCCGGCTGGAGAACGACATCGCGCGACCGGCGAGTGGTGTTGCGTTCGAGCAATCGTTCACCCCTCGCGACGGGCGCGTCGGCGTCGTCGTGAGCCCGACAGCGGCGGTCTCGGTCTACGGGCAGTACGCCACCGGCAGCGAGCCGATCGAGGCGTTGCTCATCCTCGGTCCGGCGGAGAGCGGCTTCGCGCTCGCGCGCTCGTCGATGTGGGAAGGCGGCGTCAAGGCCACGTTGTGGAACCAGCGCGCCGACCTCACCGCTGCAGTCTACCGACTGGCGAAACACGACCTGACCACGACCGATCCGATCGACTCGACGCGTACGATTCAGATCGGCGAACAGTCATCACGCGGCGTCGAGCTATCCCTGGTTGCGCGACCGCATGATCAGTGGCTCGTCGAAGCCAATGTCGCGGTGCTCGATGCGCGGTACGACGTGTTCTTCGAGGGCACCACCTCGCGCGCGGGGAACCTGCCGCCGAACGTCCCGGAGCGCGTGCTGAACGTCGGCACGACGTGGCGGCCGCATCCGCGACTCGAGGCGGGCGCCTGGCTGACCTCCGTGGGTGAGCGCACGGCGGATACCACGAGCACGGTGTTTCAACCGGCCTATACCCTGGTCGATCCCTTCGTCCGCGTGGTGCTCGGCCGACGAGCGGACTTGACCGTCAGGGTCCGCAACGCGACCGATGAGCGATACGTGGAGTGGGCCACCCGCGCGTTTGGCGTCACGAATGTCTACTTCGGCGAGCCGCGCCGGGCCATCGTCTCCTTGCGCCTTCGGATGTGACGCTCAGCGGTCGCAATCAACCGGCTGTTGGATTTGTTCGAGAGGGACTGGAAACGTTCGATCACGATCGGGAAGCGCGATGCTGCAAGCCATCAATCTGACGAAGACCTACAACGGCGTCACCGCCCTCGATGCGCTCAACTTGAACGTCGAGCCCGGTGAAGTGTTCTGTCTGCTGGGCGCGAACGGGGCGGGGAAGACCACGACGATCAATCTCTTCCTCAACTTCATCGACCCATCCTCGGGCCGGGCGCTCATCAACGGCCTCGACGTGGTGGAGCGGCCGCTGGAGACGAAGAAGTATCTCGCCTACATTCCCGAGACGGTGATGCTCTATCGCAACCTGTCCGGCCTCGAGAACCTCGAGTACTTCGCCGCGCTGGCCGGGCGACCCGACTACACGCGGGATCAGCTCCTGTCGTTCTTCACCGATGTCGGCCTCGCGCACGACGCCGCCGATCGGCGCGTAGGCACCTACTCCAAGGGTATGCGGCAGAAAGTCGGGATCGCGATCGCGTTGGCCAAGGGCGCCAAGGCGTTGCTGCTGGACGAACCGACGTCGGGTCTCGATCCCAAGGCCTCGAACGAGTTCTCGCACCTGCTCCAGCGCATGAGCGCGTCAGGCGTCGCGGTGCTGATGGCCACGCACGATCTGTTTCGCGCCAAGGAATCGGGCACGCGCGTCGGCATCATGAAGCACGGTCGCCTTGTCGCTGTGCACGGCACGAACGAGTTCAGCCACGCCGACCTCGAGCGTGTGTATTTGGATCACATGCATGACTAGGACGACGTCATGATTCTCCGGATTGCCCGCAAAGAACTGATGGAGATGTTCCGGGACGGACGCTTTCGCGTGCTGGCCGCAGTGGTGTTGGCGGTGTCCACCATGTCGCTGATCGCCGGATGGCGTCACTATGCGGACGTCAGCCAGCAGCACTCAGTGGCGCAGACGGCGACGCGCGACCAGTGGCTGCGGCAGCCGAAGAAGAACCCGCACTCGGCCGCGCACTACGGCGTATATGCGTTCAAGCCGAAGAGCCAGCTGGCGATCATCGACACCGGCATCGATCCGTACATGGGTGTCGCGGTATGGCTCGAAGCGCACAAGCAGAACGAGTTCAAGTACCGTCCCGCACAGGATCGGACCGCGGTGCAACGCTTTGGCGAGATGACCGCGGCCGAGACGCTCCAGGTGTTGACGCCGCTCTTCATCGTGCTGATGGCGTTCTCGGCATTTGCCGGCGAACGGGAGCAGGGCACCTTGCGCCAGATCCTCAGCCTTGGCGTCCACCGCCGCGATCTCGCCCTGGGCAAGGCGCTCGGCGTGGCCACCGCGTTGGGGCTCATTCTCTTACCTGCGACCGTTATCGGCGTGGCGGCGCTCGTCCTCACCAACGACGGACTGTTTGCCGGCGATCCTGCGCGTGCGGGGTGGTTGGTCCTCGCCTACCTCGCGTACTTCGCGGTGGTCATCGCGATCTCCCTGGCGGTGTCGGCGCGCGTGCGGTCGTCGCGGCTGTCGCTCGTGATTCTGCTGACGTTCTGGTTCGCGAACGGCCTCGTCGCGTCTCGGGCCATCTCGGATCTCGCCGCGGCCCTGTACCCGACGCCATCAGCGGTGGAGTTCCAAAAGGCGCTCGAGCGGGATCTGAATGACGAAGGGGAGATGGAACGGCGGCTGGAGCGCCGGAGGGTCGAGCTGCTTCAGCGATACAACGTCGCCAGCGTCGATGCGCTGCCGGTGGCGTTCTCCGGCGTGTCGCTGCAGGAAGGCGAAGAGCACGGCAACGAGGTCTTCGATCAGCACTACGGACGGCTGTTCGAGCAATACGACCGGCAGAACCGTGTCTATCAGCTCGGCGCCCTCGCCGCGCCGATGCTGGCGGTGCGCTCCCTGTCGATGGCGCTGGCGGGGACGGACTTTCAGCAGCATCGCCACTTCATCAGCGCGGCCGAGGACTATCGACGGGGCATTCAGCGCGTCATGAACCACGACATCGCCGCCAACCAGCGCAAGGGCGAGGTGTATCTGGCGGGACGCGAGCTGTGGGAGAAGGTGCCCCACTTCGACTACGAGGCGCCGCCCACGGCCTGGGTGCTCGAGCATCAGCAGTGGAGCGTGTTCATCCTCGGCCTCTGGGTCGTCGTGTCGGTCGTCGTGATGATGCGCGCGACGGGAACGGCCTCGGTGGAGTGAGCATGTTCGCTCGGATTCTCCGTCACGAGTGGCTCGCGCTGAGAGCCGACCACACCGTGTGGGTGATCGCGGCGATCTTCGCCGTCGCGATCGGCTACGGCGTGTGGAACGGCGCGCGCTGGGTCGCCTTCCAACGCGCCGCGCTCGCCGATGCCGCGGTGGAGGAGATCGAGCGGTACGGCAGATTGCAGGCGCAGGTCGCCGACATCCAGCACTCGGGGCGTCAGGTGTCACCCTTCGCCGATCCGCGCAGCCCGGCGAATGTCGGCGGACGCCTCGGGCCGCGCTACGCGGCGCTGCCGCCGGCGCCGCTGGCCGCGCTCGCCATCGGGCAGAGCGATCTGCTGCCGTACTACTTCAAGATCTCGACGGATGCCCGAGAGAACATCGTTGCCGCCACAGAGCTCGAGAATCCGCATCGCCTGCTCGTGGGGCGATTCGATCTCGCCTTCGTCCTCATCTATCTCTACCCGCTGCTGATTCTGGGCATCACCTACAACCTGCTGTCCGCCGAACGGGAACAAGGGACGCTGGCGTTGGCGTTGTCGCAACCGGTGGCCCTGAGCACGCTGGTCGCCGGCAAGGTGACCTTGCGCGCGTTGCTCCTGGTCGGGATCGTCGTCGGCTTCTCGATCGTCGCGTTGCTTGGAAGCGGCACGGACCTCTCCGCGTCTGGTGCGGGCGCACGGCTGCTCCTCTGGGTGGCCGTCGTCGCCGGCTACGGCACGCTGTGGTTTGCGCTCGCCGTGTTCGTGGCATCACTCGGACGAGCGTCGGCGACCAATGCCACCATCCTCGCCAGCATCTGGCTCGTGCTCGTCGTGATGCTGCCGTCGCTCTTCAACCTGCTGGCGACGAGCGTCTATCCTGTCCCGTCGCGGGTGGAGATGGTCCAGGCCGTGCGCGAGGCGTCGGACGAAGCCAACGCGAGCGGCAGCAAGCTGCTGGCCCGCTACTACGAGGATCACCCGGAGCTCGCGACCGGCGACGCCACGCAGGCGATGAACGACTTCAACGTCGTGCGCGTCGCGGTGAACGACGATGTGGAACGGCGGGTGCGGCCGGTGATCGATCGCTTCGATCAGCAGGTGCGCAGTCAGCAGCAGGCGATCGATGGGCTGAAGTTCCTGTCACCGGCCATCCTGCTGCAAGACGCGCTCAACGACATCTCGGGCACCGGCACGGCGCGGCATCGCTACTTCATGACGCAGGTCGAGCGCTTCCATCGCCAGTGGCGCGAGTACTTCACGCCGCTGATCTTTGCGAAAGCGTCGTTCTCGGCCTTCGACGACGTGCCACGATTTCGCTTCGACGAAGAGCCGACGACCGCGGTGACCGGGCGCGTCGGTTTCGCCGTGCTGGGATTCCTGGTGCCGGCGTTGGCCATCGCCTGGTTCGGCGTGCGCCGCATGCGCCGGTATCCGCTCGTTTACTCCTGACCGACCCCTCTTCTTCACGTAAGGGCCGCGGGTGAGCCGCCCGCGGCCCTCTTTTTCATCGCGGATCGAGGCCTGGTGGCTTGGGCGGGTTGGGCGTGTGCTGCGGATGCGCGGCGCCGCGATGACACGTGAAGCATGTCACCTGATAGCCTTTCGCCGGGGCATCCGGCATGGCTTTGGTGAGCTGCCCGTTGATCTCGGCCGCCATGCGCATCATCATCCGCGCCGTCTGCTTCGCCGGCTTGGTGTCGGAGACGAAATCGAATTGGTCGAGCGGCAGGCCCTCCTCGCCAACGTGGCAGTACTGACACCGCACGCCGAGCGAGATGGCGAAGTTCTTCATCGCGTTGACGACAACGTCCGGCTTGGCGTCGCTGGGGATGACTTGGAGGTTGACGAACTTATCAGGGGGGAACTTCTGCCCCGCTTCACTGGACACGACGACGAAGAACGCTCCGGCGAACAGGAAACAGAGGGTGCATCGTGCCATCGTGACCTCCGGTGACGAGTACTAGACGAGCGGGTGGGCGGTCGTGTTCCCGGCGACGTCGTAGTGAGTCGCTCGGGTGGGGCAGGCCTGAAGGCCTGCGCTACATACTCTACAAGCGGAGCGGAGCCTGCAATCGTACGTAGCGCAGGCCTTTAGGCCTGCCGGTACGTAGCGCAGGTCTAGGCATTCGTACGAAGCGCAGGCCTGCCAGCCTTCAGAACGCCATGAGATAGGTGAACTTGGCGATCAGCGCGCGGTCGACCAGATCGCCGCTGCGTTCGTCGCGCCGCTCGTTGTAGACGAAGAAGAAATCGCTCAACGGCCGGTGGATGACGTTGAACCGCAGGTTCGAGCTCCACTGCCGCGAGTCGGTGTTGTACTGGAGCAGCGCGTTCACGAACATCCGCGTGTTGAAGTTGTAGTTGACGCGACCGGTGACCAGCTTCGAGACGAAGGCGCCGGTCGAGAGCTCGATGTCGTTGACCTGCAAGTTCACGGAGGTATTGAAGTGTGCGTTCGGTCGAAACGTCGGACCGAAGGAGTAGCCGCGCTTGTAGCCGTCGTAGAACTCGCCGTTGGTATAGCGGCTGGTAAACGAGAAGCGCGCCGAGCTATCCGTGTTCCAGAGGATGAAGTACTCGTTGAAGTCGTATTGCCCCGGGTTCACCCGAATGTTTCGCGAGCTGCTGATGGTGAACGGCGTCCGCACGTGCTCCACGTTGGGGTTGACCCCGATCTCGACGAAAGCCCCGCTGTTGAAGGTGAACGGCCAGTGCCAGTCCATGTAGCGCGACTCGAGGCCGCCTCCATGCCGGCGCGCGAAGCGGTCCATCTGCCAGTGGGGACGCGTTTCGCGCAGCTTGAACTTCGAGAGCCAATCGGGGCGCCAGGTGTAGCCGATGTAGGCCAGGGTGTTGTCCACGCCCTGACGCGGCACGAAGCCCATCTCGTCGCGAAAGCGCTCGCCGATCGAGTTGTGATGGGCGCGGAACTGCCACACCCGTGACTGGTAATTGAAGCTGCCGCGATAGGCCACATCGTTGCCTTCGCCGGGCTGCACGGACTGTGCCGAGGACGTCTTCGCCACGTAGCCATTCAGGCTCAGGAAGCCGAAGCGGAAGTTGGCGTCGGCGCCGATCACCCGGTTGTCCGGCAGACCGTCTGGGGCCTTGTTGAGCAGCACCGCACCGATGTCCGAATTGGCGAGGAGGTCGCGCCGCAGCCGTAACGCCGTGAAGTTCGTCGACGGCGTCGCATCGAGACTCCGCTGTTGGATGTTGAGCACGCCCATCGAATAGCGGCCCTGCCGCCCGGTCAGCCTCGTGCCCGCCAGAATCGGAATCGCGCCGCCGTCGTCCGAGAGGCCGATGCGGCGGCTGTGGAAGAGCAGCATGTCTTGTGAGGCGTTCTGCCGGCCGCCGGCCCCGCCCCCGCCGCCACCCATGCGATCGCTCGACCCGAATTGAAAGATGCCGGAGTTCTCGAGGAAGAAATCCCGTTTCTCCGGGAAGAACAGGTTGAAGCGCGAGAGGTTGATCTGCTGCTCGTCGGCCTCGACCTGCGAGAAGTCGGTGTTGACCGTGAAGTCCCAGGTCAGTCCGGTGGTGACGCCGTACTTCACGTCGATGCCGACGTCGCCATCGAAGTCGGTGCTGCCGGGGAGGCTGTTCGAGCTGCCGAGGACGTAGGGTTTGACGCGGAGGTTCTTGCCCGGTTTCAGCCCCGTCAATCCTTCGACGGTGCCGGCCAGCGACACGCGCTCGATCGAGAAGATGCGCGGCAGCGGCGACCACGTGCTCTCTTCGTTGAGCCGTCGCACCTTGCGCTCGAAGTTGACGCCCCAGATCTGGGCCTCCCCGCTCTTGAACTTCAGCGTACGGAACGGAATCATGATCTCCGCATACCAGCCATCCGGCGCCAGCCGGGTTTTGACTTCCCAGATGCCGTCCCAGTTGACGTTGTTCTCGCGTCCCTCGTTCGACATCTGCGCATCCCAGCGCGCGCCCGCCGGGTTGGTCGCGAACTGATAGCCGTTGCGCTCGTCGTGAAACGTGTCGAGGACGACGCGGAAGGTGTCGCTGGTGGCGGTGTTGAAGTCCTTCTTCAGGTCGCTGATGATGGCGTCGCCGGGCGAATCGTCTTTCGCGAAGACGCCGAAGTACAGCGCTTCTTCGTCGTAGACGACTCGCACTTCCGTGTCGTGGGTGGCCGGCTCGCCTTCGCGCGGCTCGTTCTGCACGAAGTTTGTGGCGGCAGTGGCCTCACGCCACGCGGGCTCGTCGAGCGCGCCGTCGAGGGTGATGTCTCCGGCGGTGCGCACCGCCGTCAGCCGTCGCTCCAGACGGGCCTCGGAGTGGTCGGCCGGCGATTGCTCGCCGGCCCAGACCGGGGTCGTGCACACGAGGAGGCTCAAGCCCCCGACGGCAAAGATGTCTCTGTTTGTCATGAGTAGCGCCGCGCCAACGCGCCCCTGTGGGCCACCGCGCATCGGCGGCGAAACACGGTATCACACGAGCCGGCCGCTCAACGGTTCAGAACGACCACTGGTGAAGTTGCGCGAGCGATGTGGATGGTTGCGTGCGACGTTCACGAACCAACACACATGCTGGCCTTCATGGTCGCGGCTTCGCTCACAGCGGGCGCCGGTACGGTCGACACCGTCGCGCCGCCCAGGATGTCACCACCCACGATCGATGGCGCGATCGGCGCCGACGAATGGGCCGGTGCGCCGACGATCACCTTGGATCATCAGACGCAGCCTGGCGACAACGCCGAGCCCACCGCTTCCACGGAAGTGCGCTTTGCCCGCGACGACAAGTACCTGTACGTGGCGTTCATCGCGCGCGACCCGGAGCAACTCGGCGTCCGCGGACGCGTCACCCGCCGTGACGACATCGCCGGCGACGACTACGTGAAGCTGTACCTCGACACCTACGACGATCGCCGCCGCGCCTACGTGTTCTGGTTCAACCCGCTGGGCATCCAGGCCGACGGCATCTACACCGAGGGCGTCTCCACGGCCCGCGACTACGACAGCAACGTCGACCGCACCTGGGACGGCATTCTTTCGTCGCGAGGCCAGATCACGGACGAGGGCTTCGTCGTCGAGGCGGCGATTCCGTTCCGTACGCTGCGATTTCCAGCGGGCGCGGACCGACAGTGGGGCCTGCACGTGGAGCGCTGGATCGCGCGGAAGGGCGAGCGGATCTCGTGGCGTCCGATCTCGCGCGATGTCTCGTCGCTGCTGACGCAGATGGGGCAGTTGTCCGGCCTCGGTGGTCTCGCGACCGGACCGTCCATCGAGCTCATTCCAACGGCGACGTGGTCGCTCACCGGCGATCGGCAGAGCGATGGCGGGATGGTCGATGCCGGACGATTCGATCCGGGCGTGACTTCGGTATGGGCGATGACGCCGAACCTGACGTTCAGCGGCACGGTCAACCCAGACTTCTCGCAAATCGAAGCCGACGAGCCACAGATCGAAGTGAACCAGCGCTTTCCGCTGCTCTACGCGGAGAAGCGTCCGTTCTTCTACGAGGGTGGGGAAGTCTTTCGCTCACCTGGCGCGATGAACTTCCTCAACACCCGGCAAATCGTCGATCCCGACTGGGGCGCGAAGCTGACCGGGAAGGCCGGTCGCAACACCATCGGCCTCCTCGCCGCCGCCGATCGCGCGCCTGGACAGCGCGTCGACGCCGGACTTCGAGGCGCCGGCGACGATGGGTATGCGTTGGTCGGGCGCTATCAACGCGACTTCCTGCAGAACTCGACGATTGGCGCGTTCGTCGACGATTACCGGTTTGCCGGAACGAGTAACACGCTGGTGGCGACGGATGGCCAGATCCGATTGCCGCTCAACACCATCGGCTTTCAATTGGCGAAATCGTGGACGGCCGGTGAGGCCGACCTGTCCGCCCCGCCTGGCGATTCGACAGGAGATGCATCGTATGTCTGGTACGATTTCGCCGGCCGCCACTGGCGCGTGT